>NZ_AQXE01000009.1 GCF_000375485.1 Desulfovibrio oxyclinae DSM 11498
ACAAGATGATGGATGTCGAGGACATTCAGGTGCTCTTTGCGCTCGGCCGTATGGGCGACCGAATCCATCTGGTGGCGCGGTCCCGCACCCCCGAGGTCAATGTGGGCCTCATCTGCTCTTCCCTTGGCGGCGGCGGACATGCGCAGGCGGCTTCGGCGACCATCAAGGACAAGACGCTGGCCGAAGTGCGCGACGACCTGTTTGCCCTCTTCTATTCCCAGATCGACCCGCGCGTAGTCATAGGAAACATCATTTCCGCTCCGCCCGTGGTTATCGAGGACGACAAGAACATCGACAAGGCCGTGGAGCTGATGATCCGTTTCGGGCTCAAGGGCGTGCCGGTGGTCAAGGCCGGAACCATGGAGTGCGTCGGCCTCATCGAGCAGAAGATCATGGACAAGGCGTCCTCGCACAAGCTGGGGCACCTCTCCGTGCGGGAATACATGGCTTCGCGTTTCGAAACCGTTTCGCAGGACGTGGACCTGTATACCGTCATGGAGATCATCCTCGGCAAGCGGCAGCGCATGCTGCCGGTGGTGGAAGACGGCAGTCTCGTCGGCGTCATCACCCGTACCGACCTTGTGAACCTGCTGGTGGAAGAGCCGGCCAGAATTCCCGAATCGCTTCATCCGGAACGCAGTCGCGAGCGCAACATCTCTTCCTACATGCGGCACAGACTCGACAAGTCCATGATCCAGCTGCTCACGCAGGCCGGAGAGCTCGCCGCGGCCGAAGGCTACGAAGTCTATGCCGTAGGCGGGTTCGTGCGCGATATCCTGCTGGAACGCACCAATCAGGATCTCGACCTTGTGGTGGAGGGCGACGGCATCGCCTACGCGAGAAGTCTCGCCAGGGAGCTCGGCGGGCGCGTCAAGTCGCACAAGAAATTCAAGACCGCAGTTGTCCTGCTTGAATATGACAAGCGCATCGACGTGGCCACGGCCCGTCTGGAGTATTACCAATACCCCGCCGCCCTGCCCACGGTGGAGCTTTCTTCCATCAAGATGGACCTGTTTCGGCGCGACTTCACCATCAATGCCCTTGCCCTGCGGTTGAATCCGGACCGGTTCGGCAATATCGTGGACTTTTTCGGTGCGGAAAGGGACATTCGCAACCGTCGGGTGCGCGTGCTGCACTCGCTCAGTTTCGTGGAGGATCCCACACGCATTTTGCGCGCCGTACGGTTCGAGCGCCGCTACGACTTCGAGATCGGCGGGCAGACCATGCGTCTGATCAAGAACGCCCTGCAGCTGGAGCTGTTCGACCGTCTCTCCGGAAGCCGCATCTGCCACGAATTGCAACTTATCTCGCAGGAGCAGAATCCCACGGCGTGCTTCGAGCGTCTGGAGGAACTGAACATTCTCGAAGCCATTCACCCCCTGCTCAAGCTGAATCAGGAGCGTCAGCGCGTGCTTGAAGAGCTTGAACGGGTTCACGTCTGGTACAGCCTGCTGTATCTTGATCAGCCTGCCGATGCATGGACGCTGTTTTTCCTTGGTCTCACACAGGGGACCAAGAAGGAAGAAGCCCGCGAAATCTGCGAACGGCTCTTTTTTTCCCCAAGGGAGATGCGCGATGTCCTCGGACTTCGAGACATGATCGGGTCCGCGTTCATGACCCTCATGGGTTGGAAGGAAGGCAAGTCCGCGTTGAGCGAGCTGTTTGCCGTGCTCGATCCCATGCCGGTCGAAGGCATCCTTTTTCTCATGGCCAAGAGCAGGAAGGAATACATACGCCGCAACATCTCTCAGTACCTTGCGCGGCTGCGTAACCTTGAGACCGACATCAGCGGTCAGGATCTGCTGGATATGGGGCTTCCGTCCGGGCCTGCCATGGGCAAAATACTGGAGAGAGTCCGCAACGCCAAGATCGACGGCGAGGTCGAAACGAGGCAGGAGCAACTTGCGTTGGCCAGCCAAATCAAGGACGAACTGGGGGAAGAGGCTTACGAGCGATGAGGCCCTGCTTGCTCTTGTGCTTCAATCCGTGTAAATACGGACTGTTGGCCGTACCCGGAAGGAGTTGAGCCATGCGAGTTCGCAGGATTTCCGTAATTGGCGCGGGCAGCTTTGGGGCCGGTGGAGAAGATCGCTGGCTGGAGACCGAAGCTGAATCCCTCGGCAAGCTCATAGCGGATAAAGGTTGGGAGCTGGTCTGCGGCGGACTTGGCGGTGTCATGGAGGCCGCCTGTCGCGGAGCCTTTCTGGCTGGTGGGTCCACGCTCGGACTGTTGCCCGGGCAGGATGTCGATTCCGCCAACAGGTGGGTCAGCATTCCGGTTGCCACCGGACTGGGGCAGATGCGCAACCATCTGGTTGTTCTCAACGGTGTCGCTGCCGTCGCCTGCGGCGGCGGGGCTGGAACTCTTTCCGAAATTGGTCACGCCCTCAAGAGCGGCCGCAAGGTCGTGGCGATTGGTAAATGGAGTGAACTCGACGGCGTCATTCCGGCAACAGGCGCTGTCGAGGCTGTATCGAAACTCAAGATAATACTTGATGGAGAGCGGTAAATAATGGACGTTTTATGGGCACCGTGGCGACTAGACTACATTCTCGGCCCGAAGCCCGACGAGTGCGTGTTCTGCATTCCGCAGCACACTGAGGAGGATGAGGAAAGGCTGATTTTGGTCCGGGGCGAACACTGTTTCGTCATCATGAACAAATTCCCGTATAACAACGGGCATCTCATGGTCACCCCGTACCGTCATGTCAGCTGCCTCACCGAACTGACCGACGAAGAGCGCAACGACTGCATGCTCTGGATCAATCGGGCCGTAGACGTTATGAACCGGGCCTTTTCTCCGCAGGGAGTCAACATGGGGCTGAACATCGGCGAGGCCGCCGGTGCGGGGATAGCGGCTCACATGCATTTCCAGATCGTGCCGCGATGGAACGGGGACTCCTCGTTCATGGCGGTTTTTGGCGAAACGTCAGTCATACCGGAGCATCTGCTGTCCACCTACAGGCGGCTTAAACCCCTGTTCGAAGAATACCAAGCCTAAGGAGAAAACTTCATGCGTTACTTGAAAGTATTGGCCCTGATCCTGCTGTTTGTCGTATCCATCCTGTTCTTCAGCCAGAACAACGAGATTCTCGCTCAGTCTCTGGTGCTGAGGCTGGATGTTCCGTATATCGCCGAGCTCCGCTCCGTTCCCCTGCCCTTCTATTTTCTCGTGCTCGGCGGATTCGTTGTCGGTGCCGTGCTGACCATGCTGTATTTCCTGAGCGAAAAGCTCAAGGCCGCCAAGAAGCTGCGCGAATGCAACAGCCGTATGGCCAGCCTTGAGCAGGAGCTCAACTCCCTGCGCAACATGCCGCTGAACGAAGAACCGGTTGGCGCTTCTTCCGATAGCGACAGCCAAAGCTAGGAAGGTCCCCTTGGGCTGGAATCTTTTCGGACGCAAGAAAAAAAGGCTGCCCGGCGAAGACGTCCGGGCAGCCAATAACGCCGTTTCGGGGGCCGCGCCGGTACAGGATACCCGCGCGGCCATCGAGGAGCTGAGCCGTGTCGTCAAGAACGACCCGGAAGCCGTCGAGATTTATCTCGCGCTCGGCAACCTCTACCGCTCGCAGGGCGAGATCGAGCGTGCCATTCAGATTCGCAACAGCCTGATCGTCCGTCCCGGGCTGGACTCCCGATTCAAGGCGCGTGCGCTGTTTGAGCTGGGACGGGACTTCCGGCGTGGCGGTTTTCTGGACCGTGCCCGCGACGCTTTCCGTCAGGCGCAGGAGGCCGGCACCGACGAGGGAGAGATTCTTCTGGAAAAGGCCAAGCTCAATGCGGAACGCGGCGCGTATGGTGAAGCGGCCGCCAATTACGGTCATCTCGGCCTTCCCCTTCCGCAGGCCCATTACCTTTATCGCCATGCTCTGGATTTGTTCGCGGACGCCGAAAACACCCGTTGTGTCAAGGCGCTGCGGCAGGCGGTGAAGGTTTACCCCGGCGCATTCGAGGCATGGTCGCTGCTGGTGGTGCAGGAATTTCGCAGTGGACACACGTCGCGTATGGCGTCGCTGCTTGAAGATTCGATGCACTCCATTGAACCGGGGCTGCGTTTCGTGGTGCTGGACGAGCTGCTTGCCGACATTCGGCGTGCCGCGACCAATGCGGATGAGGCGAAGTACGAAAAGGCCGTACCCACCATGGAAGCCGTGGATGCCGTGATACCGGTTCTTGAAGAGCTGGATCCGGATGTCCTGATTTTCTATTACGGCGCGTTGTTCCTGAATCTGCGCCACGAGCCCGACGAGGCGCGCAGATGGCTTGAAAAAGCGCTTGTGCTGACACCGGATTTCTGGCTGGCCCGGCTTGAGCTGTTCGACATGTCCCGCTCCCGCCAGAGCCTGACGCCGTTTTTCAAGGAACAATTGGAATTTTTCATGGGACGCGCGAGAAATGTGCGGCGTTTCTTCTGCAGCCGTTGCGGACTCAAGCGCGATACGATATTCCACATCTGCCCTCGTTGCGGCAGCTGGCATTCCATTACGTTCAGAACGGAGTTTTCCAATTAAGTTCAAGGGATAGGTGTGGCAAAACCCAAAATGACCCCCATGCTGGAGCAGTACCTCCGGTTCAAGGAAGAAAACCCGGATGCTCTGCTCTTCTTCCGCATGGGCGACTTCTACGAGCTGTTTTTCGAAGATGCGGAAACGGCCGCCCGCGAGATGCAGGTGGCGCTGACCAGCCGCAACCCCAAGGATGACAACCCCATCCCCATGTGCGGCGTGCCGCATCATGCGGTACAGACGTATCTTTCCCAGCTGCTGGACAAGGGGCACAAGGTCGCCATCTGCGACCAGATTGAGGACCCCAAGCAGGCGAAAGGTCTTGTCCAGCGAGCGGTGACCCGCGTTCTCACGCCCGGCACCGTGGTCGAGGACTCCAACCTTACCGCCAAGACCAGCAACCATCTTGCCGCCATTTACTGGGATTCACAGTCCGGTTCCGGCGGCCTTGCATGGGTCGATTATTCCACTGGCCAGTGGTCCGGGCTTCATTCCAAAAAGGAGCCGGAACTCTGGCAGTGGGCCGTGAAAATCAACCCGAGCGAACTGCTTGTCGTTCAGGGCCGCAACGTGCCGCCTCAGTACTCGGACCTTTCGGCCACCGTCACCCAGCTTCCTGCGGGTGCATTCTTCGACCGCACATCTGCCGAGGAGCGTGTGCTCAAGGCTCAGGAAGCGGCCAGCCTCGACCTGCTGGATCTGGACGGCAAGCCCGAATTGGTGCGCTGCTGCGGCGCTCTGCTCGCCTATCTGGACCAGACACAGAAGGGAAATTTCAAGCATCTCGGTGAATTCAAGCCACTCAACCTCGGCAAGCACCTGCTTATCGACGAAGTGACGGAGCGCAACCTTGAATTGTTCCGCCGACTTGACGGCAGAACGGGCAAGGGAACACTCTGGAAGGTGTTGGATCGCACCATGACCCCCATGGGCGGTCGTCTTCTGGAGCGCTGTCTGCGTCAGCCGTGGCGCGAACTCGGCCCGGTAGTCAAGACGCAGGAAACCGTTGCGTTTCTGCACGGCGACGACGGGCTACGCGGTGAACTCCGCTCCGCACTCGACAGCGTCTACGACATGGAGCGCCTCTCCACCCGTGTGACGCTGGGACGGGCCACTCCCAAGGACTTCACTGCCCTGCGTCGCAGTCTTTCCGTGCTGCCGAACATCCGGTCCATGCTGGAGCGGGTCACTGAAGCCCCGCAGTTGCTTGCAAAGCTGCTCAAGGGCTGGGACGATATGGAGGACATCCACCTGCTGCTCGAATCCGCGTTGGTGGACAGCCCTCCGGTGGTCATCACCGAAGGCGGACTCTTCCGGCAAGGATACGACGGTAAACTGGATGAACTCATAGAGCTCACCGACCATGGCGAGGCCAAGCTTCAGGAGCTGCACAAATCCGAGACCGAAAACAGCGGGATTCCGAAGCTCAAGCTCGGCTTCAACAAGGTTTTCGGCTATTATTTCGAAATTTCCAAGGCGCATCGCGGCGATATTCCGGAATATTTCATCCGCCGCCAGACGCTGGTGAACTCCGAGCGCTACATTACTCCGGAGTTGAAGGAACTGGAGGAAAAGCTCCTTTCCGCCTCGGATGAAAGGCGCAATCTGGAGTATCAGCTTTTCCAGAATCTTCGCGACAAACTGGCCGATGCGCGCACGCGTTTTCTCTACATGGCGGATGCCCTTGCCTCTCTTGACTACTGGCAGGGGCTTGCCGAGACCGCGCGCGTCAATGACTGGACCCGGCCGGAACTGCACGACGGCATGGAAGTCGAAATTGAAGCCGGACGACATCCGGTGGTCGAGGACGCCATGGGGGCGGCCAACTATATCCCCAACAGCGTCAGCATCAGTCCGGAAAAGCGTATTCTGCTCATCACCGGGCCGAACATGGCCGGTAAGTCCACGGTTCTGCGCATGGTGGCGATTTTCAGTGTCATGTCCCAGATCGGTTCCTTCGTCCCTGCCCGTGGCGCGAAGCTCGGTATGGCGGACCGCGTCTTTTCGCGGGTCGGCGCCTCCGACAATCTTTCGCAGGGCCAGTCCACTTTCATGGTGGAAATGATGGAGACCGCGCGCATCCTGAGGCAGGCGACCATGCGCAGCCTCGTCATTCTCGATGAGATAGGGCGCGGCACCAGCACGTACGACGGCCTTTCGCTTGCTTGGGCCGTTGTCGAAGAACTCGCCACACGCGCCCGGGGCGGTATCCGCACGCTCTTTGCCACCCATTACCATGAACTGACCACGCTGGAAGGCAAGATTCCCGGCCTGCGGAATCTGAACATTGCGGTTAAGGAGTGGAAGGGGGACATTGTCTTTCTGCGGCGGCTCGTTCCCGGTCCCGCCGATCGTTCCTACGGCATCGAAGTGGCCCGTCTGGCGGGGGTTCCGAGAACCGTTGTCCAACGTGCCCGCGACGTCCTTGCGGAACTTGAGAAAAAATCGCAGGATGAGCGCGTCGGTGGCAAAGTGGAGAATGCAACCCAGACGCTGCTTCCCGGTCTTGGCTCCCCTGCCCCTGCGAATTGCCCGGAACCGGAGGAACACCCGGTCGTCCGTCAGCTGTCGGAGCTTGACGTGGACGGACTGACGCCCATCGAGGCGCTGACCATCCTCAACCAGTGGAAGAAATCCCTTTAGGGAGAAAATTTATGCGGTTATGGATCAACGGTATTGCCGTATCGCTTGTTGTCATGCTGCTCGGCGGCTGCGCCATTGGCGTCAAGAAGTGGCCCGAGGCGGTCAAGGAGGAAGACCGCTTTGAACTCAAGCTGCTTGAAGGAAGTCGCAACGGGCAGTGCATGACCCTCAGGCTCGCCGTGGAAGGAGCGGCGAACAGGCTTGAGAGCGTGCTCGTGCAGTATGAAGTCGTTGGCGAAAAGTCTGACGAAGGCTGCATTGGCTGCCCTTTCATCCCGCGCGAGGCTGAACTGCTTCAACCCGGCGACGAAGGCTTCGAGCTTTCCGGCAATGATCTGACCCTGTCCTTCTGCACGTTTGAGCCGGACAGGGAATACCGCTTTCGCGTGGCGGGAGTGAATGCGCTCTCATCGCTTCCGTCGGCCAGCACCGCAGTGTACGTGGCCGACCCGTCACCAAGTCAGTAACGGTCATCAAAAACGGTTAAGGAGACCTGAAAATGCATCATTTCGAATTTCGCGACGGCACGCTTTTCGCCGAGGAAATCGCGGTCAACGAGCTTGCCGACACATACGGCACCCCCCTTTACGTTTACTCCGCCGCCACGTTCAAGCGGCATTTCGAGGCTTTCGACTCCGCCTTTGACGGGCTGGAGCATATGACCTGTTATTCGGTCAAAGCCAACTCCAACCTCTCGGTGCTCAAGCTGCTCGCCTCCATGGGCGCAGGCATGGACATCGTTTCCGGCGGTGAACTGTACCGTGCTCTCAAGGCGGGCGTTTCCCCGGAAAAGATCGTCTACTCCGGCGTTGGCAAGAGCGCGAACGAGATTCGCGAAGCCCTCGCGGCGGACATACTCATGTTCAACGTGGAGTCCCTTGCCGAGCTTGAAAAGATCAACGACATAGCCGAGCAGGAAGGCAAGGTGGCCCGGGTCAGCTTTCGTATCAACCCGGACGTGGACCCCAAGACCCACCCCTACATCTCCACCGGCATGAAGAAGAACAAGTTCGGGCTGGACATGGAGCATTCGCTCAAGGCCTACTCCCGCGCCGTTGAACTGCCCGCCATCGAGCCCATCGGCATGGACTGCCACATCGGGTCGCAGCTCACCAGCATCGAACCGTTTCTTGAAGCGCTGGACAAGCTCTTGAACTTCAACGAAAAGCTCAAGGGCATGGGTATCGAGATCAAGTACCTCGACCTCGGCGGCGGCCTGGGCATCACCTATGACGAGGAAGAACCGCCGCACCCCAAGGCGTTCGGCGAGGCGCTCACCGAAAAGCTCAAGGACCTGCCCATGACCGTGATCCTCGAACCCGGCCGCGTCATTGCCGGCAACGCTGGCATCATGGTCACCGAGGTGCTCTACACCAAAGAGACCCCGAGCAAGTCCTTCGTCATCGTGGACGGCGCCATGAACGATCTGGTCCGCCCATCTCTCTATGACTCCTTCCACCGCATCGGCGAAGCCGAACAGCATGGGCGCGACGAGCGTGATGTGGACGTTGTCGGGCCGATCTGCGAATCCGGCGACTTTCTCGCCCGTGATCGTCAGCTGCCTTGGGTGCATCAGGGCGAACGCCTTGTTTGCTATTCCGCAGGCGCATACGGCTTTACCATGTCCTCCAACTACAACTCCCGCCGCAGGGCATGCGAACTCATCGTGGACGGGGACAAGGTGACGGTGGCGCGCAAGCGCGAATCGTACGAGGACCTCATAGCCAACGAGCTGTAATTCCAACGGGCCGGAATCGCAGCGATTCCGGCCCTTTTTATTTCATGGCGAGACTCAATACTTTCTATCTTTCTCCGGACTCGTGGCCCGATGGAGCCTTGCAGGGATGCGAGGTCGTTCTGCGTGGCCCGGAGGCCCGGCACATGATGACCGTCCTTCGAACGCCGCTCGGCGCTTCGGTGCGACTCATTGATGGTTGCGGCCGCAGCGGTTTGTTCACCCTTCGCGAGGGAAGCAAGAACAAGGCTCTCCTGCTGGCGGATGAGGTCGGCAGGTCCGAACCTCCTAAATCCGGGGTAACGCTCGCCCTCGGCTGGAACAAGTCGAAGCGGCGGGACTGGGTTCTGGAAAAGGCCG
The DNA here is from genome assembly GCF_000375485.1 of Desulfovibrio oxyclinae DSM 11498. Classification (NCBI taxonomy): domain Bacteria; kingdom Pseudomonadati; phylum Thermodesulfobacteriota; class Desulfovibrionia; order Desulfovibrionales; family Desulfovibrionaceae; genus Desulfovibrio; species Desulfovibrio oxyclinae. The sequence goes on from NZ_AQXE01000009.1 coordinate 9,244, forward strand.
TGGAGTTCGGCGCTTCCGGGCTGATTTTCTGGCCAGCGGCTCGAAGCGTTGGCAAGGTGCCGTCCGAGCCGAAAGATAGTTGGTACGATAAAATGGTTCAGGCCGCCAAGCAGTGCGAGGCTGTGCATCTGCCGGAACTCACCACTCTTTCCTCCCTGGACGCCCTGCTCGACCTTGAAGGTTTCGATCGCCGCGTGCTGGCATGGGAAAACGCCGAGGGCGCGATACTTGGGCCGGAGCATTTTGACGGCTCCACACTTGTGGTAGTCGGTCCCGAGGGCGGTTTGAGCGATCAGGAGGCTGAGCGGTTCATGGCGACAGCATTTGAGCCTTTGAGTCTTGGCAGGAGTGTGCTTCGCTGGGAGACGGCGGCCATGCACGCCATGAGCCTTGCGCACTACGCACGGGAGAGAACATGATGAAGCTCGAAATCACGGAAAAGCAGCCGCTGGCGGAAAAGATTCGTCCGAAGTCGATGGATGAGTTTATCGGCCAGAGCCATATAATGGACCGCATCACGGCCATCATGGAAGCCAAACGTTTGCCGAGCCTTTTGCTGTTCGGCCCTCCGGGATGCGGCAAGTCAACGCTTGCCCTGCTGCTCGCGCGCGCCTCAGGGCGCTCGTTTTTGCGTGTGAGCGCGCCGGAGGCCGGGTTGAGCGCGCTTCGCAAGAAGCTGCCGGGCTACGATGTACTCATCCTCGACGAACTGCACCGCTTTTCCAAGGCGCAGCAGGATTTCTTTCTCCCCATTCTTGAAAGCGGCGAAATCACTCTGCTCGCCACCACCACCGAGAATCCTTCCTTCAGCGTGACCCGCCAGCTTCTTTCCCGGTTGCATGTGCTTCGGCTCCGGTCGCTCTCCCGCGAGGATCTGGAGCAGGTGGTGCATCGCGGTTGCGCGGAGCTAAAGCTGGAGCTTGAAGAGGATGCGGTGAAAATGCTGGCCGCACTGGCGTCCGGGGACGGGCGTACCCTGCTGAATCTTTTGGAATACACAGCCCAGCTTCCCGAGAGTCAGCGCTCTTCGGAGGAACTCAGAAAGTCGCTCCCCGAAGTGGTCATGCGCGGCGACCGGGACGGTGATTCGCACTACGAGCTGGCCTCGGCCCTTATCAAATCCATTCGCGGCAGCGATCCTGACGCGGCGCTCTACTACCTGACTGCGTTGCTGGAGACTGGGGAGGATCCGCGTTTCGTGTCCCGGCGGCTGATGATCTCGGCCTCAGAGGATGTCGGGCTGGGTGATCCTCAGGCGCTTTCCATGGCGGTGGCCTGTCATCAGGCTGTCGAAGCGGTGGGAATGCCCGAAGGCGGTATCATCATGGCGGAGACCGCAGTGTATCTGGCTTTGGCTCCCAAGAGCAACTCCACGTATTTCGCGTACCGCAACATGCAAAAGGAGATGCGCGAGCACGGGGTGAAGCCGGTTCCGCTGCATCTCAGAAATGCTTCCACCGCCTTGCAGCGCGAATGGGGATACGGGCGCGGTTACCAGTATCCGCACAATTTCCCGAAAGCTTGGGTGGCGCAGGAATATCTTCCTGCTGAGTTGGAAGGCCGCACTTTTTACCACCCGAAGGATCAGGGCGCCGAGCCCAAACTGAATGCGTGGCTCCAGCAGTTCAGAAAGCTCAGGAAGTAGCTTCCAGTAATTCCTGAACGACTTCGGCAGCGGTTTCAAGACGTTGCTCCACATCCCCTTTCAGCTCCGTGAAGGGAACCTTTCGGCGCAGGAGTTCTTCGCGGAAGTGGTTCTGCAATTCGGCTCTCTGCTCCGGTCGGTCGCGCTGCCCGTCGGCCTGCCATGGGACATCGGTCCCGCAGAGAAAGTAATGATGATAATGTCTTGCGGTCAGTTGCTGTTCTATCCATTCGGGACATTTGCCGTAATAGTGACGGTTGTATATTACAGATGAAAGCAGGTTGGTGTCGCAGACGAGCGGATTGATTCCGGCGGTCTCGGCCTGTTTTTCGGCTTTCAATTGCCCTTTTGCGATGGGAATGGCGTCTTCAAGCGTCAGCACGCCTCCAACCGCCTCGAAGTATTTCCTGAGAAACTCCGGCACCGGCTTTACGCCGAATCGCTCGGCCAGAGCACGGGCGAGCGTCGTCTTTCCCGTGCACTCCGAGCCGGTCACGACTATGCGCACGCTCACGCGCTTTTCTCCCTGAAGTCGGGTACCTGCATGGTTTTTCGCCACTGCACGTAGCCCACTACCGCCATTGTGGTGTAGATCGCCATCAACACCGCGTATCCGTTCCAACCCTTCAAGTAGTAGATGAAGATGTAGATGATGTCGGCAATGACCCAAAGTACCCAGTTTTCGAGATATTTCTTGGCTAGCAGGTACTGGGCGATGAGACTGACAACCGTGGTCAGCGCATCCCAGAAAGGAAATGCCGCATCCAGAACACGACTCATGATGAGCCATGTGGGCACTGTGGCCGCAACGCCGATCAGGCCGAGCCGTACCCCGAGTTTTCGACCCACGTGCCTCACCAGAAGCGGCGTGTGATCCTCTCCACCCCGCAGCCATTGGTACCAGCCGTAAAAGCCCAGTACTACGTACACCAACTGCAAAAAGGCATCGGAATACAGTTTGCCGGTGAAGACCACCACCATCCAGATTCCCACGCTGAGAATGCCGAACGGCCAGCATAACGGGTTCTGCCTGACACTAAGAAAAATGTAGATGAGGCCGGTAAGCGTTGAGATGCGCTCCGGCCAGCCCATGGCCGCTACGAAAGAGCCGACAAAGCTGCCGGCCTCGGCAAATATTTCAAGCATTGCTACCTGTTGTGTCTTGTTGGAGTCTTGTCGTTATTTGTAGAGCTTGCGCCACTCTTCAAGAAAGAGGATGGCGGTATCGAGGCCGGATAGCTCGCCCTGTCGGGAGCGGATTGCCCAGCAAAGATCCTCGAACGTGGCATCCTCGGGTAATGACAGCTCGGCGAGAAGCCCCTTGAGTTCGCCCTTGAGTTCCTCGGGGAAGCCTTCCGGATACAGGTCGCTTCTTTCGCGCTCGGGAGGCCAGTTGTCAAGGCGTTGCTCTACGAAATCGAGCAGGGTCCGCATCCGGTTGGCGTAGGTATGATCTGCAAGAACGCGTGCCCTGCCCCGCTGTGCTATGGCCTGACGCTCATCGGGATGGGCAAGATAGTATTCAATTTTATCCTTCAATTCGCCCATGGAGTCGAAGACGGCCAGTTCATCCTCGGCAAAGGCCCCCGGCATGAGCGTGCGACGATCCACAAGCTGAAACGAACCGCAGGCCGCCACTTCGAAGGTACGCGGATTGATGAAGTCGCCGTGAGTTACCAGCGTCTTGGCCTGCACGGATGAATGCAGGTTCAGGTTGATGGCCGAACCGTTGAATATCTTGACGCATTCCTCTGGTGTCACGCGTCGTCCTTCCATTTGGAGATACGGTTCCAGAACGTGATCGCCGTCCCATTCCGTTCCCCAGAGCTTGAAGCCGGGGCGGATCAGCTCGCGAAAAGCCATGCGGCGATTCGGATACCCTGCCCCCATGAATGAAATCTCGGCACCGAATTTCCGTCTGTCCACGTCGGACATATCGAGCGGTTGGTGGAAGTCCGGCTGTGCGGCCAGAGGAAGATAAACCCCGTTTTGCTGGCCGATTTCCTGCAATCCCTCCATGATGCCCTCGCGCTGGATCACCGCAAAAACGTCATAGTACGGCGCATAGGCCTTCCAGTAGGTGAAGAGCCGATAGTCTTCTACGAACCACATGGCAGTTGCCACCTTGTCCCGACGAAGCCGCTTGAGGGCCTGAATGGACATGGGTGCCTGCGCCATGCACAGAACCAGATCAGGCTCGAAGGTCTCCACCTTGGCGAGTATCGCCTGCGAAACAACCTGGAGATAGGAGTTCTGAAGATAGTCCAGCCGGTCCGTGGTCACTTTGAGGTCTTCAAGCGCCTTGTAGGAAGGGTGGAAATCCGGGGCCTCGAACACCTCCACGAGGTGCCCGCATTCACGCAGACCCTGTGCGCAAAACCGGCCCACCGGCAGTGAACCGCCGTACATGGGAAGAACCACCAGAACTCGTAACCGCTTGTCCATATTGCCCTCTAGAATTGGCCAGCAAATGGCCCATTGTCATGCTAGAAATTTTCTAGAAAAATTTTAATATACTGTTTTATTTGGCTTTATAGTCCAGTCTTTGGGCTGGTGCAGTTGCTCGGCCAACGTGGTGTCAAAGGGGTGGATTGCAGCGTCCCAGACTCCGAGATGACTGCCGAGGAAGCGTCGGAAGGCTCCTCTTGCTTCCTGCTCCATGTCGATTCCGTGCGTTGGCCGGAAGGTCAGCCCAAGGGGGTCGAAGGCCGTTTCAAAAACCGTGACGCCCTGCGGTAGTGTCTCCGGTTTGCCCGTGGCGATGAAGCGGGGAAAGGCAGAATCCGAGAATGGGGCCAGACATTTGATCCGGTACGGACACGGTGCGGTTTCCAGACACGGCAGGCAGTCCTGTACGGCCTGATAGACCGTATGCCCTTCCCCATAGGGGCCGGTCTCGAAACACCATGCCGAGGAAAGGAAAAAGGCCTGCACCGGAGTGCCCAGATGCGCGGCGAGGTGCATGGTCCCGGTGTCCGGCGTAACCAGCACGTCAAGGCTGTCCACAATCTCGATAAGCTCTTTCCAGTCTGTTTTGCCCGCAAGATTTCGCGTGCGTTCGCGTAGTGCGGTGGGCATGCAGTTCATGACTTCCCTGCCCGTGGAAGCCTCGGAGGCACTGCCGAGAAGCAGCACGGGGCCGGGATGGCGTGCGGCAAGGACTGCTGTCACAGCCGCGAGTTCCTGCGGCGGAAGGGAGCGGCGTGACTCGCGCCCGGCCAGAACGATGCCCGGGCCACCACCTTTGGGGTGAGCTGGCGGATTTACCTGCGGGCCGGGAAGCATGGGGTTGGTGTAAGCGGCCCAGAAATCCGCGATGTTGATGCCGAGCCTGCGGTTGCCTGTCCACCGCATGGCCATGGCTGCCCATTCCGGGATGATTTCCTGTCCGTTTTTCCAGCGGTGGCCGTGCACGGTCTCCGGGTCGAAAAGTGCGGCGATGCGAAAGCCCAGCGGGGAAAAATTGAGATTGTAGACCTCGTCAAAACCAATGGAGGCGAGATCGTCAAAGGCTTTCCTGTTGTCAATGAGGATCGCGCGCATGGCCGATTTGGCGTCCAGTGCGGTAGCGTGAGCCGTTATTCCATGGATGATGGCCTGCGGGTAAACGGATTCGGCAAGCGATTTGAGTGAGTTGTCCACCAATACGTGGACATTCCCATCGCCTCTGGCGGTCAGGGATGCGATCAGGCGCTTTGTCTGCACAAGGTCGCCGAAACGTGCGACCTGTATGACGAGGTACTGCTTCATTCTTCAGGGCTCCAGACTCGTGTTGTACCCGCAACCTGCGGTCATGGCAAGAAATCGCCCTTCGGGACATTTTACAGAGCCCTTTACATGATGTAATGTTCCGCGATGCATGATTACCCGGTCTTTCTTTCCCTCGAAAACAGACGTTGCCTCGTGGTCGGCGCAGGTGGTGTGGGACGCCGCAAGGCCGCATCCCTGCTTGATGCCGGAGTCGGCGAAGTGCTGGTGCTCGACACGGGTGACCCGGCTCCGGAAGTGTTGAAGCTGGCCGATTGCGGCAATGCGGTTTTCGAGCAGCGTTCTTTCGACGAGAGCGATCTGGAAGGCCGTTTTCTTGTCTTTGCCTGTACCAGTAACGGCGAGCTGAACTCGAGGATTGCCGACTTGTGTGAAGAAAGGGGAATCCTCTGCAATATTGCCGATTGTCCGGAGCGGGCCGATTTCATCGTGCCCGCCGCGTTCCGGCGAGGCGATCTGACGCTGGCCATTTCAACGGGGGGCGCCAGTCCGGCGGTGTGTCGTATGATACGCTGCGAGCTTGATGACATGTTCGGCGAAGAGTATGCCGCGCTCTTGAAGCTCATGGCGCGGCTGAGGCCGCTCGTGCTCGAACTCGGAATGGAAACCGGCCATAACACCGCTCTCTTCCGCGAGCTTGCCCGGTCCGGGCTGCTTGAAGCTTTTGAGCGGCAGGACCTTGACAAGGCCGGACAAATCCTTGAGGAATTTCTGCCCGCACCGATGCGGGACAACATACCGGAGTTGCTTGATGGGCTTGTTTGAAGTGCTGCAACTGGCCATTATCGGCCTGTATCTGCTGGCGAGCGTTCTGCAAATAGTTGGCATCGCCGCGGGTAATTCGCGTCTCAAAGGCATAGCCGGTCTCGTGACCATGGTCGGCTTCGTCATCCACTCGCTTGATATCGGTCTGCTGACCGTCAATCAGGCCGAAATGGTCGTGCTGAGCGAAGGAAGTTTCTACATGAGCATCCTCGCGTGGGGCGTGATGGTGGTCTATTTCCTGCTTTGGTGGCGGTATAAGCTCGACTTTCTGGCAACCACCGCGCTGCCGCTGGCGCTGATACTGTTCATTACCTCTCTTGCCCTTGGCGGTGTGGCCGTCAAGCTGCCGCCGCAGTTCACCATGCTTTTCTTCTGGCTGCACATCGGTACCCTCGTGCTCGCCCTCGGCCTTTGCGCAATGGGATTCGGCGCAGGGCTGGCTTTTTTGCATTACAACAGAAAAATCAAGACCAAGGCCGGACTGGCGAGTCTGGGCAAGGACACCCCTTCGCTGACCATCTTCGACAGGGTTAACGGCATGGCCGTGGGGAGCGGGTTCCCTCTGTATACGCTGGGAATAGTGTCTTCCTACATCTGGTACTGGATCAATCCCGACAAATTGTTCGTCTGGGATATCGTCAAGATTTCCTCGCTGGCCGTCTGGGTCGCGTTCGCGTACGTGTTCCACCAGCGCATCATACTCAAATGGCGCGGCAGGAAGCCGGCCGTCGGGATGGTCGTCGTATTCTCCCTGATGGTCGTTTCCCTGATTCATCACGCCCTGACGTTCAAGCCGTAAATTATGGAAAACAGAATTTATCTCATAGGGCTCAATCACCGTACCGCCGGGGTGGAGGTGCGTGAGAAGTACGCCCTCACCAATACCGAGAATTTCGAGCAGGCCACCCTAGCCAATTGTCCTGTGAAAGAATGTATGGCGCTCTCCACCTGCAACCGCGTGGAAATCACCGTGGTGGCGGCGGAGGGCGTACCCGAACATGAAGTCACGGATGCCCTGCTTTCACACTGGTCGGCGGCCTGCGGCGGTTCTCCTGCAGAACTGGCTGAGCACGTCTACCGGCATCGCGGACTTGAAGCGGTGAACCACCTGTTTGTCGTCGCATGCAGCCTTGACTCCATGGTCATGGGCGAACCGCAGATCCTGGGGCAGCTCAAGGACGCCTATCGCGCATCCGTGGAAAGCGGAACAGCCGGAGTCGTGGTCAACCGGTTGTTGCACAAGGCCTTCTCCGTGGCCAAGCGCGTGCGTACCGAGACGGCCATCGCTTCCAGCGCGGTTTCCATCAGTTATGCTGCCGTAGAGCTTGCCAAGCACATTTTCGGCGACCTCTCCAAGACCCGAGCCATGCTCGTAGGGGCGGGCGAAATGGCCGAGCTGGCCTCCACTCATCTGCTCAATCAGGGAGTGAAGGACATCATCATCGCCAACCGTACGTTATCGCGCGCACAGGAGCTTTCCGAGCGCATGGGCGGCGAGCCCATCCCCATGGAGCGGATGTTCGACCGTCTGCACGATGTGGATATCATCATCAGCTCCACCGGCTCCCCTACCACCGTGATCCGGGCCAAGGACATCAAGGGCGTGCTGAAGAAGCGGCGCAACAGCCCCATGTTTTTCATCGACATTGCGGTCCCGCGCGACATCGACCCCGACCTGAACAGTCTCGACAACGTCTATTTGTATGACATTGATGACCTGAAGGAAGTGGTCGAAGAGAACACTTCCAAGCGTCAGGAAGAAGCGGTGAAGGCTCGCGGAGTCGTGGACGGGGAAACGGATGCGTTCGGGACATGGCTGCAGTCTCTGGCGCTCAATCCAACCATTGTCGATCTGGTGGATCGCAGCGAAGATATTGCCCGCACCGAACTCATGAAGACCCTCAAGCGCATCGGTCCCGTGGACAGGGAGACCGAAAAGGCGCTCGAAACCCTCGTACTCTCTGTGGGGCGCAAGGTCCTGCATGAGCCCATCTGTTTTCTCAAGCGACGCACCCGCGAGGAAGGGGTTGCGGATCGGTTCATCGACATGGCGCGGCGCATGTTCAACCTCGACGACGAGGCCGTCCCGCCGGATGCGCATATGGATCGTCGCCGGAGTCCCGACAGCTGTGCCCCCGAAGACATTGAAACATTCATAGAATCCACACGTAAGGATCAGTAACTATGCGTAACTATTATATTGAAGATATTTCCGACGAAAACATCGACCTGTTCGAGGAAAAGCTCGGCGCAATGGAGATGAACGGCCCCATCAAGGGTATCTACTATCTCCCCATTCCCGAAGATATGCTCTCCGATGAACAGGAAGAGCACAAGAGCGAATGCGGTCCCTATTTTCTGGCCCTTGAAGTCATCCGCAACGTGGCCGGGAATATCGTCAAAATGGAACTGCTCGTTCGCGCCCATGGAAAAATCCGTTGCTCATGCGTGGCGTACTGCACTCAGGAGCAACGCAATCGTATGATCGATTACCTCGACGACCTCTTCGAGGATTTCGGCATCAAGGTCTAGGTATGGAGATGACGTTCCCGGCCAGTTTCAGGGATCTGCCTCCCAAGTGGGCCCATTTCTGTCTGGGAATCGAACGCTTCATGCGTAAGGAGCTCGGGGTTGCCCCCGAGGATCTGCAAGTTCTCTGCGCCTTTTCCGGCGGGGCGGATTCCACCGCCCTGCTTCTGGCGTTACACTGCCTCTCCCTTAAAAACGGCGGTCGCGTCTGCGCCGCGCACCTCGACCACGGACTTCGTCCGAAATCAGACGAAGATGTGTTGTGGTGCCGCCAGTTGTGCGGGCAGCTGAATATTCCATTTCAAACCGAACGTACGGATGTGGCGGCTGAGGCCGATGCTTCCGGGCGTGGCATCGAAGAAACCGCGCGCGTAGTTCGTTACAAATTTCTCAAACAGGCTCGTTCGGCGGAAAAACTCGACTGGATTGCCACCGGCCATCATCTGGGCGACCTGAGCGAAGACGTCGTGATGCGGCTTGTGCGCGGCACAGGCTGGCCGGGGCTTTCCGGAATGCCTGGCGTGGATCGTGAGAGAAGCCTGATGCGCCCCCTGCTGCTGACGGAAAAAAAGACACTTTGTGCGTTTCTGGAAACGCTTGGTGTGTCATGGCGCGAGGATGAGACGAACGCCGATGAATCCATGAAACGTAACCGGATCAGGCACACTCTTATGCCTCTCATGCTTGAGGAAAACCCGAACTTTCCAGACTCAGTGGCGCGACTGTGGCGATTGGGACGCATCGATGCGGACTACTGGCTTATGCAGATGAATGAAGCGACTGCGGGCGATCTTTTGTCTTCGGCGGTGCTGGAAGAGGCCCATAAAGCCCTGCGACTGCGTCTTTACAAGAAATATCTGGACGCCGTGGGGTCGGGACAGGCGCTTGCAGACACACTTTTGAAACTGGACGAGGCATGGTTGGAGACCCGATTCGGGGCAGTGTTCCAGTTTCCCGGCGACCGGGTTGCCAAAATTTCGCCCAAGGGTGTGCTTTTTGGCTTCAAGGATTGACTTCCGCAATCTGGCGCGGTAAGTCATGTGATCTTTTGCACAATCCTAGGAGGAGCAGATATGAACATCCTGATTTTTGGCCCCAACGGCTCCGGCAAAGGCACCCAGGGCACCCTGGTGAAAGACAAGTACGACCTGGATCATATCGAATCCGGCGCCATCTTCCGCAAGCACATCGGCGGCGGCACCGAACTCGGTCTGAAGGCCAAGGAGTACATCAACAAGGGTGAACTGGTTCCGGACGACATCACCATCCCGATGGTGCTCGACGTTCTGCAGAACGCTGGCGAAAACGGTTGGCTCCTCGATGGTTTCCCCCGTTCCCTCGTTCAGGCTGAAAAGCTGTGGGAAGCCCTGCAGAATGACGGCGTTGCTCTCGACTACGTGATCGAGATCAAGCTGCCCCGCGAAGTCGCCAAGGCTCGCATCATGGGTCGCCGCCTCTGTGAAAACAATCCGAACCACCCCAACAACGTCGGCATCCCCGCCATCGCTCCCGAAGGCGACACGTGCCGCGTCTGCGGTGGCGCCCTCTCCGCTCGCGACGACGACCAGGACGAGGCCGCAATCGACAAGCGTCACGACATCTACTACGACGAAGAAACCGGAACCATGGCTGGCTGCAACTTCTACAAGAACATGAAGGATGCCAGCTTTAAGATCATCGAGCTCGACGGCGAACAGTCCATCGACGAAATCAAGAACTACCTGGTTTCCCAGCTCGACTAGTTCCTTTCTGCCAGAGAAGACAAAGGCCCTCCGTTTTGCGGGGGGCCTTTTTTTGTTTTCCGGCGCAAGCGTCTGGCCATTGCGGGAAATGATTTGAATCAGATAGCCTTCTTGCTGAGGATGATATATGTTGGTTTAATCTGTAATGGTATGGTCATAATAATTCTTCACAGCGCGATCTACTATGTTCAAACAAGAGAAATGGTCTTTTACAGGGGCTTCCGGCACGGAATACACTTTTTCCATCCTTCCCAAAAGTGAGGGGTTGCCGCAAGCTCCGGGTGTTTTCATACTTGCCTACACCCATCCTCGTGGACATATGGCTGGCTGGCAGGTCAATCCTTTGATGATAGATCAGGCCGAGGACATGCGATTGGCTCTTGAGAGTGCGGAAGGGCTGGACAGTGATCGGATGTCCATATGGAACAGCAATTTTGTGCTTTTGGAAGCCGTCGATTCAGACAGGAAAGAATGTGTACATGATCTGGAAATCTTGATGCGCAGCACGCCATGAATCCGGGTGCTGATTGAAAAATCGTTTCAACACCACCGCTCACGGGCATTTTCTGGTCAAAGGATATGCCTCTCGCTGCCTGCCTATCGGGAGGCAATTCAATCGCACGAGCTCATTAAGCAATCATTGGGGTTGCCGGCTGTCACGGCTAATAGACATGCCCCCGGCTTAAGTACGCTCACACCGGATGCCCTTTCACAAACATAGGCATCTAGGGCACTGAATACATATAGTTGGGCAGCTTGAAGAAGTTCAGGGACTCCTGGTATCCGTCACCCGGCTGGTCGCCAAAAGTTGCGACGATAGTCCACCCCTGCGCCGTAAGTCTGTCCATGGACCGTTTCTTGAAATCGTTCACCGCGTCACCCGGTGTTCCCGCAGGGGCCATAAGCAACTCATGCCAATCCCTGTACCCTGCCCTTTCAAGATTCTGAACCGTCAGAGAGCGCATGCTTTCATTCCGGCCGGTCAGAAATACCACCGGAACATCATGCTCGCGTAGCGCCCTGAACAAGCGCAGCATGGGCGTTATGGCTGGGGCATCCGCCTGCTTAATCCATTCGTTCCATAGCTTCGGCGAGTAGCAATAATCCAGCTTCTGTTTGATCTCGAAGTTGGACAGAGTCGTTTCGTCAATATCCATGACGACCAGCGGCCGAGGGATCTGCCTGCTTTCAATATCATTCAAAACAGTGTCGAGCCCATCTGCCGCGACGTTTGCCACATCGGCATCATAGTCGCCGCTGAGATGATAGGCCGTTATCTGTTTTTTCATTTCCGGCAATGGAATGAGGCCTACACGTTCCGCATGAGTGGCGGCGCAGCCTTGAAGCGTTATGAGCAGAAACGCCAGTACAAGCAGGTGGTGCAATCTCATGGTTGTCCTCCGGGTTTGCGAAGACTCTACCACGAAAAAGGGAAGGCTCGTAAGAACCTTCCCTTTATAATCGTCTGTGAAACTGAAGCTAGGCTGCTTCGGGCTCCTCATCCACTTCAGGCGGGGTGGGACCGAATCCGAGAAGGACCGGGCTTGCCACGAAGATGGAGGAATAGGTACCGACGAAGATGCCGATAAGAAGTGCCAGCGCGAAGTCGTGAATCACGCCGCCGCCGAGCACGTACAGGCAGAGCACGACCAGAAGCGTGGTGCCGGATGTAAGCAGCGTACGGGACAGGGTCTGGTTCACGCTGGTGTTGATGATGCTCTTGAATTCGCCTTTGCCCTTGGAGCCGATCAGGTTCTCGCGGATGCGGTCAAACACGATGATGGTATCGTTAAGCGAGTAACCGATGATGGTCAGCAACGCGGCGATGATGGTCAGGTCGAACTCCTTGCCCAGAATGGAGAATATCCCCACCGTGATGGTCACGTCGTGGACAAGGGCCACAACCGCTCCCAGGGCGTAATTGAGTTTGAGGTACCAGCACAGCCCGAGTGTGATGGCGAGCATCCCCACAATAAGCCATGCCATGTCCATTCCGGTCAGCGCCAGAGCATACTGCCCGGCAAAGAGGCCGGTGGCCATGACCGCGGCTGCGGTCCAGCGCTGCTCAAAGCGGCCGGAGATGTAGATGGCTATCAGCAGTACGGCGAAGAACATGGCTTCGAGCGCTTTGGTTCGCAGGTCCTTACCCACCTTGGGGCCGACCATTTCAAGCCGCTGCACTTCGAATCCGCCTTTGCCGAGTCCGCTGTCGAGGGCGGTGGAGAGCATGTCGCGAACCTCTCCGGAGGAGACCTCGGAGGAAGAGGTGCGAATCAGGAATTCGCTGTCGTCCTCAAGTCCGAGGCGCTGCACCACGAGTCCGGGCAGCTCCACGTCGGCGAGGGATTCCTTGACGGTTTCGACATCCACCTGCTTTTCGGTTTTGATCTGTACGATCATGCCGCCCGCGAAGTCGATGCCGTATTTGGGGCCGCCCTGCATGACGAGGGAGCCGAGTCCCATCAGGATGACCAGCGCGGAGATCAGGAAGGCGATCTTCCTGAAGCCGATGAAGTCGATCTTGGTATCGGGTTTGATTATCTGAAGTCCCATTTGTTCCCCCTAGATGCTCATCTTGGCGCCTTCCGCGCGGTTCTTGGCGTACATGTCGAAGAGAATGCGCGAGACGAAGATGGCCGTGAACATGGACGTGATGATACCCAGCGTCAGGGTCACGGCGAATCCGCGGATCGGACCGGTACCGAACTGGTACAGGATGATGGCCGCGATGACCGTGGTCACGTTGGCGTCGAGAATGGTCAACGTCGCGCGGCTGTAGCCTTCCTCGATCGCGGCCCTTGCGGTAAGCCCCTTGCGGAGTTCCTCGCGGATACGTTCGAAGATGATGACGTTGGCGTCGACCGCCATGCCTATTGTCAGGATGATACCCGCGATGCCCGGCAGGGTCAGGGTCGCACCGAATGCAGCCAGACCGCCCATAATCAGCAGGATGTTCAGGACCAGCACGGTGTCGGCGACCACTCCGGCAAAGCCGTAGTAGACAACCATGAAGATCAGCACCAGCGCCATGCCGATGAGCGCGGAGTTGATGCCGTTGTCGATGGATTCCTGTCCGAGGGACGGGCCGACGGTACGCTGTTCGAGAATGGAGATCGGGGCCGGAAGCGAACCGGCGCGGAGCACGATGGCGAGGTCGCGGGCTTCTTCCGTGGTGAAACTGCCGGTGATGCTCGCCTGTCCGCCGCTGATCTTTTCATTGATGACCGGAGCGGAGTATACCTTCTTGTCGAGAACGATGGCCATGAGCTTGCCGGTGTTTTCGCCGGTGATGCGCTCAAACAGGCGCGCGCCCTTGGAGTCGAAGCTCAGCGAAACATACGGTTCGTTCATGCGACCATAGCTGACGCGGGCATCGGTGACGTATTCACCGGTAAGCGGCGCGTCACTTTTGAGGACAACGGGTACTTCCTTGCCGTCGCGGCCCACTCTGGTGCTCAGCTCGCGGCCCGGGGGCAGGATGCCCTTGGTCGGGTCAATGCTCTGGTCAACGATCTTGAATTCGAGGTGCGCAGTCTTTCCGATGATTCGGATGGCGCGCTCCGGATCGCTCAGGCCGGGAAGCTGCACCTGAATGCGGTTGCTTGCCTGCTGCTTGCGAATATCCGGCTCGGTCACGCCGAACTGGTCAATGCGGTTGCGAATGGTCTTGACCGCCTGGTCAAGCGTCATGCGCGCCAGTTCCTTGCGGTATTTCGGATTCATGCCCAGCTCGTATTTGACTTTGCCGTCTTCCGCGCTGGTGGTGGATTCGATGGTGACCGACTGGAAATCTTCGAGAAGTTTTTCGAACTGGTCCCGCTGCTCTTTCTTGAGCAGGGTCATTTCGATTCTGTCGCCGGGCATTGCGACGGGCTTGAGCACGTAGACCTCGTCCTCGCGGGCGAGTTCCTTTATGTCGTCGCCCGTGCGGGCCATGGCGTTTTTGAAGGCGGTGTTCATATCGACACCGAGGGTGAGGTGGATGCCGCCCTTGAGGTCGAGGCCGAGATTGATGCCGCTGCCGGGAAGGGTCTGACCCAGCGAAGTGCCCTTGATGCCGGGAAGGGACGGCAGCATGTACGCGAGCCCCAGCATCAGAACTAAGAGCGAAACAATGATTCTCCAACGCAGACTCTGCATGAGTTCTCCCCTGTCGTGAAATAAAAACATCGGCCCGAGCGGGAACGCAAGGCGCGGACCGGGCTCGCAGCTTGTGCGTCCCGGCCCGCGAAAGGCCGAAGAAACGGGATCATCCGATCCCGTCGACTACTTCTTTTCTTTCTTTTCTTTCTTGTCTTTTTTCTGGGCCTGCTTTCCGGCCTCGGGGTCGAACTTCCCGGCGACATAGCCGCGCTGGAATTCCACTTCAACGCCGTTGGCGATTTCGAGGGTGAGAATCTCATCGGTGATGAGCTTGATGGTGCCCTTGATGCCGCCGTTGGTCCAGACCACGTCGCCTACCTGCAGGTTCTCAAGCATCTGCTTGTGTTCCTTGGCCTTCTTCTGCTGCGGACGGATGAGCAGGAAGTAGAAGATGGCGAACATCAGGATGAGCATGGGCAGCGGACCGGCAAGCAGTCCGCCCGCACCGCCGGCGGCGCCGTTTGCGGGGGGCGCGGCGGCAAAGGCAACGGATTCGAAGAACATTGAGGTTCCTCCCAGTGTTGAAGTTTCTCGGTCCGTTCCCTTTTCCTAGGTGGCGACGTAGAGGTTGCCGTAAGGTCTGTGAGAGAACGGCCGGATTTTGACGAAATTCTCGTTCATAACGGTTTCGGCGTCCAGCTCGAATTCCAAGGCAAAGGCATCCACAAGTCTTCGGATGGTCTGGAGATCATCCTCATCCACGGGCTGCGTGTGCAAGTTAGGTCCGAGCTGCGATTCCGGGACGCTTCCGCGGACGTATATGACGCCCCCGTGCATTCCGGTGCCGAGACTTCTGCCCGCAACGGGCGCATCAGGCTTATCAGAAAACATACCCAAGAGCAAAATAATTCCTCCGGCCATGTATTCGCCCAGGAAGTCCCCGGCCTTGCCTCCCACGACGATCTCCGGGACATAATCCTTATATGCTTTCATATGGATTCCGCACCGATAGCCCACATCCGAGCGGACAAAGATCGAGCCGCCGCGCATGGCGTAGCCCAGAACGTCTCCAGCCATTCCGTTGATGGCGATTTTTCCGCTGTCCATCGTGTTTCCGATTCCGTCCTGTGCGTTGCCAGATATACGAAGGTGCGGTCCGCCCATGAAGGCCCCGGTATCCGGTCCGGCAACGCCTTTGATTGCTATCTTCAGGTCGCCGCACAGCGCGGTGGCGATGTAGCGGTGACCGTTGACGTTCTCCAGAACGAAATCGGTGTATCCCTCTTGCGCCTTCTGGCGAATAAGTTCGTTGAACTGCTTGTAATACTTGCCTTTGGCGTCAAGGGTGATCTTTTTTTCGGTCATGTGCCCTACTCCTTCACGTCGATGATGACGGGTTCGCCCGCCTTGGGCATCCAGACCCGGTCCAGTTCGGGGCAGACTTCGCGTACCGATGCTTCTTCGCTGGACATAAAGACCATGTCATCCTTTTCGGCAACCAGCAGAGGGCGCAGCTTGATGCGGTCGTTCAGGCCCATCAGCCGGTTGTTGTCGGCCACAAGTATCGCAAACGGGCCGTTGAGCATTCCGGATCCGTATGTGTAGCGCAACGCGGTATGCAATTCGCGCTGTTGTTCGGGCATGGTCTTGATTTCCTCCCAGAAGGGGGGGGCGAAGACCTTTGCCGCCAGATTCCAACTCAGGCCATGTTTGCGGATGAGCAGATCCAGTTCGTAGGCGACCACCTCGGTATCCGTCATGAGCGTGCACAGATAGTCGTGCTCGCAGAGATAACGGCGATTGATGCCGTAGGAACTGATTTCTCCGTTATGAACGATGGACCAGTTGAGGATGGTGAACGGATGCGCTCCACCCCACCAGCCCGGCGTGTTTGTGGGAAAACGGTTGTGACCGGTCCAGATGTGGCCTTTGTATTCGTCCAGACGGAAGAACTCGGCGATGTCCTCAGGGTATCCGACGCCTTTGAAGACGCCCATATCCTTGCCGGATGAGAAGACAAACGCACCCGGGACCTGCGTATTGAGCTTCATCACCACGGCTACGACGTAGTCGTCTTCGGGCAGCTTGCTCAGGTCCTCCGGCTTGTCTTCACGAACGGTGACAAAATAGCGGTTCACGAGCGGCGGATTATGGATTGCCAACGTCTCCCGCGTAGGGATGGGCTCGAACTCATGAATGTCGAAATACTGCCGAAGCAGGTGCTCCGAACCTTCCACGCCTCTTCTGTCATCGCACATGATGTGGAATGCGTATTTATCCGCGTGTTCCGGATAGATGCCGTAAGCCGCGAAACCGCCGCCAAGACCGTTGCCACGGTCGTGCATGCAGGCCATGGCGTTGATTGGCAGGTCGCCGGAGATGAGTTTCTTCTCCCTACTGATGACGCCAAAGACGCCGCAACCGGAGATGTCTTTCTGGAAATCGTAATATTTTTCGGGAGCTTTCATTGCCACTCCTTGGCTCGAATGTCTGTTGGGTCTCCGAGGATGTTTCAGGCTGTATTGGCCGCTACCGTCCGGCGTGCTTGATGCCGAGGATGTCCATTTCCGCGTCGGACAGACCGACAGCGCGAAGCTTGTCGCGATTGCCGCGCACGCTTTCGATCGAGTTGAGGCCCATGCCGCCTAGCATGTCCTTGATTTCATGGCTCCAAGCCTTGATCAGGTTCGCCATTCTTTCGGCGGCCTCGTCCGGCTTCTGACGCTTGGCGATCTTCGGGTCGTTGGTGGCGATGCCCCACGGGCATTTGCCGGTGTAGCAGCGTCCGCAGAGGGTGCAGCCGACAGCGAGAAGCGCAGCGGTTCCGATGTAGACCGCATCCGCACCGAGGGCGATGGCCTTGAGCACATCGGCGGAACAGCGGATGCCACCCGCAGCGACAACGCTCGCCTTGTGCCGAATCCCTTCGTCCCTGAGCCGCTGATCAACGGCCGCCAGAGCCAATTCTATGGGGATACCTACGTTGTCGCGCGTCATGGCCGGAGCGGCTCCGGTGCCGCCGCGCATTCCGTCCACGGTGACGATGTCCGCTCCGGCGCGAACCACGCCCGATGCGATGGCGGCCACATTATGAACGGCCGCGATCTTGACGGAAATCGGCTGTCTGTATTCGCTGGCTTCCTTCAGTGCGAAAATGAGCTGAAGAAGGTCTTCGATGGAATAGATATCGTGATGCGGCGCAGGGCTGATGGCGTCGGAGCCGAGCGGAACCATGCGGGTTTCCGAGATGGCCTCGCTGATTTTTTCTCCGGGCAGATGCCCTCCGATGCCGGGCTTGGCGCCCTGCCCTACCTTGATCTCAATGCCCACGCCCGCATTCAGGTATTCACGGTTCACTCCGAACCGACCGGATGCGACCTGCACGATGGTATTGCCACCGTATTCATATAATGATTTATGCAGTCCGCCCTCGCCCGTGTTGTAGGCGGTGCCGGTTTCCTGCGCTGCCATGGCCATGGCCTTGTGCAGGTTGAGGTTGATGGCCCCGAAGCTCATGCCTGCGAACATGATTGGAGTCTCCAGCTCTATCTGAGGAGCAAGCCGGGTCTTCAGTTCAGGATTTCCGTCTTTGCCGGTTTCTACCTGAAGGCCTTTGGGCTTGCTGCCGAGAAATGTCTTGAGCTCCATCGGCTCTCTCAGGGGATCAATGGACGGGTTAGTGACCTGACTGGCGTCCAGCAACATGCGATCCCAGTAGACAGGGAGATCCACGGGCGACCCCGTTGCAGCCAGCAGAACGCCCCCGGTCTGGGCCTGCTTGTAGATATTCTGCATGAACACGGGTCGCCAGTTGGCGTTGGGGCGAAATTCAGACTTGTTCAAACGTATGTTCAGGGCACCCGTCGGGCAGATGGCTTCGCAACGGTGGCACCCTATGCATTTGGTGTTGTCGTGCACCACCTTTCCGCTTTCATCGTCGGTCCAGTGTGCGTCGTAGGTGCACTGGCGGACACACGCTCCGCAGTCGATGCAGAGGCCGCGGTCACGCTCGATGCGAAATTCGTGATAGTTTTTATTGATTGGTCTCGCCATTGATGACCGCCTTTTTCAAAATCGTTATTCGTGGGTTGCTTGCTTTGTGAGTATGTTTGTTTTTAAACAAAATAGTAACACAAGGCGTTCCGTCGAATGCAATTTCTAGAGACCACAACTTGGGAATTATTGTCAAGTTTGAGGGGGGCGAGTTGTATGCGAGAGCAGTTATGAAGTGTGTTTCAACTTTTAATCATTAAAATACAGTTGCTTGAAGTGGTTGATGAAAGATTGGCGAGGGGCTTGAATAATTGCAAACTAAAAAACAGTGGTTCTTAGGACGTGATAGGGAAAGACATGGAAAACCAACACGTCCGTTCATATTTGCTTCCTGGACGTTTGAGTGCGATTATTTTCCAATATTAGTTCATAAAAAGGGGCAAATTGATTGTGAATCCATGCGCAATGTTGCATTGAGTTCATCATGCCGGTGGTGTCATTCTTGAGAAAGTGCACTTATATGACCTTTCAATTGTTTGAAATAACTGTATTGAACATCGATGTAAAAACGCTTGTTTTCTATGCGTTGCTTACGATTGACACGGGAGTCGTTTCGGGCGATTCAACGTGTCCAAGTTCATATTAAGGAGATATGATGCAACCACCCAAGGTACCCGTTAAAATCAAGTTCCTCCATAGTGTATGGAAGGAGCACGACCTCAGTTATGCCACGGAGCATTCGGTGGGGCTGGATCTGCGAGCCTGTATTGATGAGCAGGAAGTGGAAATTGCTCCGGGTGAACGCTATGCCGTACCTACCGGTGTGGCCATTGAGGTCGGCGAGCCCGGCATCGCAGGCTTCATTTACTCCCGTAGCGGGCTCGGTGCCAAAGAGGGACTGACCGTTGCCCAGGGAGTCGGCGTCATCGACCCCGACTATCGCGGTGAAATCAAGGTTTTCCTTCTCAATACTTCCAGTGAAAAACGACGAATCCGACGCGGACAGCGCATCGCACAGCTGGTTTTCCAGAAGTGCTGGCAGGGTGATATCGTCATCACCGAATCCCTCGGCGAAACCGTTCGCGGCGCTGGCGGATTCGGTCACTCAGGAACCGTATAGAGGAATACAATGACCGCTTCATTCGACACGATACGTGACAGGGAACAGTCCCTCATGATGCAGACCTACGGCCGCTACCCGCTGGCCGTTTCAAAAGCTCAGGGCTGCACGCTTTTTGACCTTGAAGGCAACGAATACCTTGACCTTCTTTCCGGTATCGCCGTGTGCAGTCTGGGCCACAGTCGTCCTGAGCTGGCGGACGTCATGGCCGAGCAGGCACGAAAAATGGTGCACGTATCCAACCTGTTTTACCAGAACGAACAGCTTGATCTTGCCGAGAAACTGCTCGACACCTGTGATGCTGACCGCGTCTTTTTTTCCAACTCCGGCGCGGAAGCCAACGAAGGCGCCATCAAGTTGGCCCGTCGGTACATGCGAAAAGTACGGCAGACGGATGCCGCCGAGGTCATTACACTTCAGCAGTCGTTCCACGGTCGTACCCTTTCGACCCTGACCGCCACCGGACAGGAAGGTCCCATCAAGGACGGCTTCGATCCCCTGCCCCCGGGCTTTACCACGGTCCCCTTCGCAAACGTCGAGGCACTCAAGGATGCCCTCTCCCCGAACACCGCCGCTGTGATGATAGAAATGGTTCAAGGCGAAGGCGGCGTGCGCCCCCTGCCCCACGAGTACGTGGAAGCCCTCAAGGAGCTGCGCAAAGAGTACGGCTTTCTGATAATCGTCGATGAAGTGCAGACTGGCATGTGCCGTACCGGACGCTTCTGGGCACACCAGCACTACGGTCTCGTGCCCGATATCTTCACGTCCGCCAAGGCCCTCGCCAACGGCCTGCCCATGGGCGCCGTCCTCGCCACCGAAGAAGTCGCCAAAGGCTTTGAACCCGGCTCACACGCCACCACCTTCGGAGGCGGTGCGCTCGTGTCCGCAGTCGCTGCCAAAGTGATAGACATCATGCGGCACGACAAGCTCGATCAGCGCGCAGCCCAGCTCGAAGAATGGTTCAAACTCGAAGCAACCAAACTCGCCCAACGCCACCCGGACAAAGTCAAAGGTGCACGCGGCCTTGGTCTGCTGCTCGGAATCGAACTCACCTTCGAAGGGAAAGACGTCTGGAAAGCCCTGCTCGATCGCAGAATCGTCTGCAATCTCACACAGGGCAACATCCTGCGACTTGTCCCGCCACTCATCATCGAAAAAGAAGATCTGAAACGATTCCTTAAAGAACTGGAAGAAGTTTTAGAGGCATAGCCGTTAAGGTAGGCCTCCGGCGGGCAGGGGTGCTGCCCCTGCACCCCGCCAAAGGGGCGGGCCCCCTTTGTAATCCCTGGGTTGTCAGCGGGGTTGCAGCAGCCGGGTTCATGCGGTCGCACAGTCCGCATCCTAGCTGCAACCCCGCTGACGGGGATTTGGGTGGCTGGCGAACTGCTGTGGCAGGGGGAGTCAAGGGGATCTTTCTTAGTTCGCGTGTTTACCACTGGAAATCACCATCTTTCTCAATCCCCGCTAACCTAACACCCGCCGTCAGTTCACCCGCCAAGCCGCCTGAGGGCTTCAGCTTTCGGAAAGCTTGAATGCGGCTTGGCAAGCCAAATGTTTTTTGGAGATTCTTAAGAACCTTTTTGCAAAAAGGTTCTTAAGCCGCCGGAGGCAAAAAAAGGGGCGGCGCTTTTGCGCCGCCCCTCTTCTATTTGCATTCGGTGCGTTCAGCTTTGAGTGCGTTCAGGAGTGCTTCGTCCAGTGATGGATGCGGGAAGATGGTGCCGTGTATGTCATTGGGCGTCCATCCTTCCTGTACGATCATGGTGGCGGGGGTGGTCAGCCGTGAGGCGTCGTGTCCCACGGCGGTGACGCCGACCACTTTGTTGTCGCTCCAGATCACCTTGCAGAAGCCTTGCGTTGAGGCGTGTGACTGGGCGATGGGGTTGCCTGCGAAGGCGAATTTGGAGGTTTCGCAGGGTCGTCCTTCGACTCTGAGCTGTTCGGGCATCAGGCCGACGCGCATGGTTTCTGGTGCGCCGTACAGGACGCTGGGCACGGGGCCGGATTCATAGGCCGCTTCGGTCTTTCCGGCGATGCGGGAGGCAGCGTAGTGGGCCTGATGGCTCGCGGCGTGCGCGAGCTGGATGATGCCGTTGACGTCGCCGATGGCGTAAATGCCGGGGGCGGCTTCAAGGTATTCATTGACTTTGATGGTGCCGCGTTCGAGCGTTGCGCCCAGTTCTTCGAGTCCGAGGTTGTTGGAAACGGGGCCGCGTCCTACGGCGACGAGGGCCTTGTCGGCTTCGACCACGTCTCCGCCTTCGAGGGTGAGGACGGCTTTATCGCTTTCGGTTTTGACGGACTGCACGCGTACGCCGAGGCGCACGTCCCATTTCCAGCGTTTGAAGATGGACTGCAACGTCTTGGAGACTTCGGGGTCCTCCAGCGGTGCGACGCGGTCCATGGCATCCACGACAGTGACTTTTGCGCCCATGCGGTGCGCGGCCTGTGCCATTTCGAGACCGATGAAACCCGCGCCGACCACGATGAGACTTTCGGGCATCTCGGTCATGGCGAGGAAGTCGTTGGAGTCCATGACGCGTTCGCCGTCGGGTGCAAGGCCGGGGAAGAACGTGGGCTTGGAGCCGGTGGCCACGATGATGTTCGCGGCTTCAATTTCCTGCGTGCCTTCGGGAGTCTCGACGCTCACTTTGCCGGAGGTCGGGATGCGGCCGAGGCCGGTGTAGAGGTCCACGCCGAGTTGTTTCAGGCGCTGGACCATGGCCTTGCGAGTTCCGGCGATGAGCTTGTCCTTGCGTGTGGCCAGAGCGGCATAGTCGATGTTCACTTCACCGTCTGCGACCTTCATTTTGCGCTGGCTGGCGAGTTCTTCCACGGCAGAGGTGGCGCCGAGGATGACCTTGGTCGGAATGCAGCCCCAGTTGAGGCAGGTTCCGCCCAGATCACCCTTCTCCACCAGCGCGACCTTCAGGCCGAAGGAAGCGGCTTCGGTCGCCGCGTCGTATCCACCGGGACCGGCACCTATGACTGCGATATCGTATGCCATTCGTCTAGTCCTCGACCATGTCCTGCGTGAGCTGCATGGCCCTTGCTGCAAAGGTCTCGTCCAGTCGGGTGACGGGCAGCGTGGTCGGGCACTGGTGCAGGCTTTCGGGATCGGCGTCGGCCTGTTCGGCGATGGCGATCAAGTCGTCCACAAAGCGGTCCAGAGTGGCCTTGCTCTCGGTCTCAGTGGGCTCGACCATCATGCATTCCTTGACGATGAGCGGGAAGTAGACCGTGGGAGCGTGGTGGCCCTTGTCCAGCAACGCCTTGGCGATGTCGAGCGCGCGCACGCCCTTCTCCGCCTGACGGACCGCGCTGGCCACGAACTCGTGCATGCAGGTCCGGTTGAAAGGAATCTCGAAGTGTTTTTCAAGGCGCTTGCGCATGTAGTTTGCGGCGAGCACGGCGTGCTCGGATGCGCGGGAAAGGCCGGTGCGGCCGAGGCGAAGCATGTAGGCGTAGGCCTTCAGGTAAACGCCGAAGTTGCCGTAGAACGGTGCCACGTAGCCGATGGATTTGGGGTGGTCGTAGCTCAGGGCGAACTGGCCGTCTTCCATCTTTTCCACGCGGGAAATGGGCAGATACGGCTCGACGCGTTTGGAAACACCAACAGGACCGGAGCCGGGGCCGCCTCCGCCGTGCGGGGTGCCGAGTGTCTTGTGAAGGTTGAGGTGCACGATGTCGAAACCGGCGTCGCCGACTTTCATCTGACCCATGATGGCGTTCAGGTTGGCTCCGTCGTAGTACAGGAGCGCGTCCACCTCGCGGAGCATGCTGACGATCTCGGGCAGATGGGTCTCGAACAGGCCGAGGGTGTTCGGACAGGTCATCATGACCCCCGCGACTTCGTCGTCGAGCACTTCGCGCAGAGCTTCGGGGTCCACGATTCCGTCACGGGATTCGATGGAGACCACTTCGTAGCCGGCGACAGCTGCCGAGGCCGGGTTGGTGCCGTGCGCGGAGTCGGGAACGATGATCTTGCTTTTCTTGTTGCCCTTGTCCTTATGATAGGCGGCCATGAGCATGACGCCAGTGAGTTCGCCGTGTGCGCCTGCCATGGGGTGCATGGTGTAGGCGTGCATGCCGGTGAGCTCGCAAAGCAGCTGCTCGGTGTCGTACATGACTTCCAGCGCGCCCTGACAGAACCGCCCTGCTCCCTGAAGCTGGGGCATGACGGGATGCAGCCGCGTGAAGCCTGGCATCCCGGCCACCAGCTCGGTGAACTTGGGGTTGTACTTCATGGTGCAGGAGCCGAGCGGATAGAAATTGCCGTCCACGCCGAAGTTGCGCTGGGAGAGCTTGGTGAAATGGCGTACCACGTCCAGCTCGCCGGAGCTGGGCAGCCCGGCTTCGCCGTCGCGCAGGAGTTCGCGGGGGATGTATGCCTCTTCGCCGATGCCGTCGCAGGGCCAGCAGCCTTCGCGGCCGGGCACGGATTTTTCGAATATGGTCTTCATTACTTCAACGCCCCCTTCATCATCTCGACGAATACGCCGATCTGTTCCTCGGTGGTCTTTTCGGTGCACGCCAGCAGCAGTCCGTTTTCCAGCCCTTCATAGTAGCGACCCAGCGGGAACCCGGGCACGAAGCCCTTCTCCAGCATGTTGCCGATGAGGTCGAATGCGGGAACCGGCAGGGTTACGGCAAACTCGTTGCCGAAAGCGCCCTTGGTCAGCATCTCGACTCCCTCGATGGCAGTGAGCCTGTCGGCCAGCTGGTGCGCGCGTTCGATGGAGAGGCGCGCGGCGCGGCGCAGGCCCTGCTCGCCGAGGGAGCAGATGTGTGCCAGCGCGCGCAGGGCGCACAGCGACTGGTTGGAGCAGATGTTGGATGTCGCTTTTTGGCGGCGGATGTGCTGCTCACGCGCCTGCAGGGTGAGCACGTAGCCGGTACGGTCTTCGGTGTCCTTGGTCCGGCCCACGATGCGCCCGGGCATCTGGCGCACCATCTTCTTGGTGCAGGTCATGATGCCGAGGTAGGGACCGCCGAACGAAAGCGGCATTCCGAGGCTCTGGCCTTCCGCCACGGCGATGTCGGCACCCATTTCGCCCGGTGTCTTGAGCAGGGTCTGAAGGACCGGGTAAGAGGAAATGATGGAGACAGCCTTCTGCTCGGCGGCGGTCTTGAAAAGCTCGGTGAAGTCGTTGACGGAGCCGAAGAAGTTCGGGTTCTGCACCATGACCGCGGCGGTTTCCTTGTCGATGGCGGCCTTGATCCCTTCAATGTCGGTCATGCCGTCCTTGTGCGGGACGGAGACGAATTCCAGATTCAGGTTGGAGGTGTAGGAGTCGAGCATGACCCGGTAGATCGGGTTGAGCGCTTCGCTCACTACTACTTTGCGGCGCTTGGTCTTGCGCACGGCCATCATCAGGGCTTCGTACAGGGCGGTGCCCCCGTCATAGACGGACGCGTTGGAGCACTCCATGCCCATGAGACGGCTGACGGCGGTCTGGTATTCGAAAATTGCCTGCAGCGTGCCCTGGCTGGCCTCGGGCTGATACGGCGTATAAGCCGTATAGAATTCGCCGCGCATGGTCAGTGCATCCACGGTGGCCGGGATGTAGTGGTCGTAGAATCCGGCGCCGAGGAAGCTTGCCTTGTCGGTGGCGTTACGGGCGGCCATGGCTTCCAGGCGCATGAGCACGTCCATTTCGCTCAGGCCTTCGGGCAGGTCGAAGCTCTTGGGCCTGAGGTCCTCCGGAATTTCGGCGAACAGCTCTTCAATGGAACCTGCGCCGATGACATCGAGCATTTCCCGGACTTCATCCGGGGTATGGGGAACGTAAGGCATGTGATGCAGTCCTTAGTAGAAGTCAAAGGGCGACCCCGCAAGGAGCCGCCCCGGAAAAGAGTCGCCTAGTGGTCTTCGGAATCCAGCTGGGCCTGATAGGCCTCGGCGTCCAGAAGTCCTTCCGGTTCGGCGCTGATCTTGACCTTGAGCATCCAGCCTTCACCGTAGGGATCTTCGTTGACCTTTTCGGGAGCGTCTTCAAGCTCCTCATTCACTTCCACCACTTCGCCGGAGACGGGAGCATACAGTTCGCTGGCCGCCTTGACGGACTCGACGGAGCCGAACTCTTCGCCCTGCTCCAGTGTGTCGCCCACGGAGGGCATTTCCACGAAGGTCAGGTCTCCCAGCTGCTCCTGAGCGAACTGGGTGATGCCGATGGTGGCGATATCGTTCTCGACGAGAACCCATTCGTGGGATTTGGCGTACTTGAGACCATTGGGAACCATGGGGCTACCTCCTGATATTGAGATGGGTGTTGTCAACGGATTTTGCCGCTACCTAGCATGCTCCACGATTCATTGGAACCGTTAAAATATTGACCTGACGCCTTTGTATCTTTCACCCGGCGTCCATTCGTCAACTATATGACATTTGTGTGCGTGATATGCATCTTCCGTGGGCTTTATGTGCATACGGATGTGTCCGCAAAAAGTCTTATCTGGTTACTTCTGGTTCAGAATTGTTTCCCAGTGTGTTACTTTTAAAGTTGACAGTTGCACTAGAGGTGGATAGAAAAGACCCATGACGCACGCATCGGACATACACGCAAGCTCCAACCGGGTTGAGGCCGAGATTGCCGGACGCATCTGGCTGTTGGATCGCGAGGCGGATCTTGAAACGCTTTGGGAGCGCATGGATGAAGGCGATCTGGATGATGACGAGCGGCTGCCCTACTGGGCCGAGGTCTGGCCTGCAAGCGTGTTGCTTGGTGAGTGGATCAGCCGTAACGCAGAACTTGTTCGCGGTAGAAAATGCCTCGACGTGGGCTGCGGTCTCGGGTTGACGGCGCTCGTTGCAGCAGATCTCGGTGCGGAGGTGGTCGCGTTCGATTACATCCCGCGCGCACTGCATTACGCCCACGTCAACGCGAAGCTCAACGATGTTCAGCAGCCTCTGTGGATGGCCATGGACTGGCGTTATCCGGCTGTAACACCCGAAAGCTTCGACTTTATCTGGGCAGGGGACGTGCTCTATGAAAAACGCTTTTTCGACCCTCTGACCGCCCTGTTTCGTCATGCTCTGGCGCCCGGCGGCAGGATATGGATAGGTGAGCCGGTCAGGACCGTCTCCAGACCCGTCTGGGACGATCTTGAAAATGCCGGTTTCGCCCCGGTCAAGCTGACCACGGAAAGCGTTCCGCTCTGCGGCCAGCATCCCCGCGTCAACCTTTGGGAAATGCGTAATCCGGCCGACTGAAGGCCCGATTTCCATATTGAACAGGAATTTACGTTCGGTCTTTGCCGGACGAAACACGAAAGGAGTATCCAATGGGTAAGACTATCAGATTCGGTGTATCCCTCGATTCCGACCTGCTGGAAAAATTCGACAAGCTCTGTGATGATCGCAGCTACCAGACCCGCTCCGAAGCCATCCGCGACCTCATTCGCAAGGCTCTGGTGGAGCGCGAATGGGAAGACTCCGAAGGTGAGCTGGCCGGCACTCTCACCCTCGTTTACGACCACCACAGCAGCGGCCTGACTCAGAAGCTCACCGAGTTGCAGCACGACGCGCACGACGTGATCCAGACCACCATGCACATCCATCTGGACCACCACAACTGCCTCGAAGTGATCGTGCTCAAAGGTGACGCAGACACCATCAAGAGCCTTGGCCAAAAGCTCATCTCCACCAAGGGCGTCAAACACGGCGAACTCGCACTCACCACCACCGGAAGGGACCTCATCTGATGACGACACCCATGCAGGACGTGCAGAAAGATCCGGCGAACATCGCCATGCCCATCGACCGCGTGGGCGTCAAAGGCCTCAGGATGCCCCTTGTGGTCAGGCACCGCGAAAAGGGAATCCGTCACACCGTGGCCAAAGTGGATTTGTCCGTGGATTTGCCCGCACACTTCAAAGGCACTCACATGAGTCGTTTTGTGGAGGCTCTCGAAGGCTACGAGGAGATGGACTACAACTCCTTCAAGAAGCTGCTTCAGGACATAGCCAAACGGCTGGAAGCCGAACGCGCCCATTGCCGCTTCGTCTTCCCCTATTTTCTGCGGCAGACCTCCCCGAGCAGCGGCGCCAGCGGACTCATGGACTACAAATGCCAGGTGGACGGAGAGCTCAAGGACGGCAAGATGACCTTCACCCTCGGCGCCGACGTGCCCGTCATGACCGTCTGCCCGTGCTCCAAGGCCATCTCCGACGAAGGCGCACACAGCCAGCGCGCCGTGGTGCGCATCCGCTGTCGCTTCAAAGGGTTCCTCTGGCTTGAAGATATCATCGCCATCGCCGAGCAGTCAGCCTCATCAAGAGTCTATTCGGTACTCAAGCGGCAGGATGAAAAATACGTTACCGAAGATGCCTTTGCCAACCCCTGCTTCGTTGAGGACGTCGTCCGAAACTGCGCGCAGGGTCTCGACAAGCACGAACAGATCGAGTGGTTCAAGGTCGAAGTGGAAAGCTTTGAATCCATTCACAATCATTCCGCTTTCGCCATGATCGAGAGTGTATAGATTCTTTCAGGGTTCAAGTTGTACTTGAACCCTGAAAAGGATGCCTCCGGCAGCTCTGCCGAGGGCCTGAGGGGAAGGGGGAGAACCTTCTTGCAAGAAGGTTCTCCCCCTTCCCCTCAGGCCCTCGGCAGAGCTGCCGGAGGCATCCTTTTCAGGGTTCAAGTACAACTTGAACCCTGAAAGAATCTATACACTCTCGATCATGGCGAAAGCGGAATGATTGTGAATGGATTCAAAGCTTTCCACTTCGACCTTGAACCACTCGATCTGTTCGTGCTTGTCGAGACCCTGCGCGCAGTTTCGGACGACGTCCTCAACGAAGCAGGGGTTGGCAAAGGCATCTTCGGTAACGTATTTTTCATCCTGCCGCTTGAGTACCGAATAGACTCTTGATGAGGCTGACTGCTCGGCGATGGCGATGATATCTTCAAGCCAGAGGAACCCTTTGAAGCGACAGCGGATGCGCACCACGGCGCGCTGGCTGTGTGCGCCTTCGTCGGAGATGGCCTTGGAGCACGGGCAGACGGTCATGACGGGCACGTCGGCGCCGAGGGTGAAGGTCATCTTGCCGTCCTTGAGCTCTCCGTCCACCTGGCATTTGTAGTCCATGAGTCCGCTGGCGCCGCTGCTCGGGGAGGTCTGCCGCAGAAAATAGGGGAAGACGAAGCGGCAATGGGCGCGTTCGGCTTCCAGCCGTTTGGCTATGTCCTGAAGCAGCTTCTTGAAGGAGTTGTAGTCCATCTCCTCGTAGCCTTCGAGAGCCTCCACAAAACGACTCATGTGAGTGCCTTTGAAGTGTGCGGGCAAATCCACGGACAAATCCACTTTGGCCACGGTGTGACGGATTCCCTTTTCGCGGTGCCTGACCACAAGGGGCATCCTGAGGCCTTTGACGCCCACGCGGTCGATGGGCATGGCGATGTTCGCCGGATCTTTCTGCACGTCCTGCATGGGTGTCGTCATCAGATGAGGTCCCTTCCGGTGGTGGTGAGTGCGAGTTCGCCGTGTTTGACGCCCTTGGTGGAGATGAGCTTTTGGCCAAGGCTCTTGATGGTGTCTGCGTCACCTTTGAGCACGATCACTTCGAGGCAGTTGTGGTGGTCCAGATGGATGTGCATGGTGGTCTGGATCACGTCGTGCGCGTCGTGCTGCAACTCGGTGAGCTTCTGAGTCAGGCCGCTGCTGTGGTGGTCGTAAACGAGGGTGAGAGTGCCGGCCAGCTCACCTTCGGAGTCTTCCCATTCGCGCTCCACCAGAGCCTTGCGAATGAGGTCGCGGATGGCTTCGGAGCGGGTCTGGTAGCTGCGATCATCACAGAGCTTGTCGAATTTTTCCAGCAGGTCGGAATCGAGGGATACACCGAATCTGATAGTCTTACCCATTGGATACTCCTTTCGTGTTTCGTCCGGCAAAGACCGAACGTAAATTCCTGTTCAATATGGAAATCGGGCCTTCAGTCGGCCGGATTACGCATTTCCCAAAGGTTGACGCGGGGATGCTGGCCGCAGAGCGGAACGCTTTCCGTGGTCAGCTTGACCGGGGCGAAACCGGCATTTTCAAGATCGTCCCAGACGGGTCTGGAGACGGTCCTGACCGGCTCACCTATCCATATCCTGCCGCCGGGCGCCAGAGCATGACGAAACAGGGCGGTCAGAGGGTCGAAAAAGCGTTTTTCATAGAGCACGTCCCCTGCCCAGATAAAGTCGAAGCTTTCGGGTGTTACAGCCGGATAACGCCAGTCCATGGCCATCCACAGAGGCTGCTGAACATCGTTGAGCTTCGCGTTGACGTGGGCGTAATGCAGTGCGCGCGGGATGTAATCGAACGCGACCACCTCCGCACCGAGATCTGCTGCAACGAGCGCCGTCAACCCGAGACCGCAGCCCACGTCGAGGCATTTTCTACCGCGAACAAGTTCTGCGTTACGGCTGATCCACTCACCAAGCAACACGCTTGCAGGCCAGACCTCGGCCCAGTAGGGCAGCCGCTCGTCATCATCCAGATCGCCTTCATCCATGCGCTCCCAAAGCGTTTCAAGATCCGCCTCGCGATCCAACAGCCAGATGCGTCCGGCAATCTCGGCCTCAACCCGGTTGGAGCTTGCGTGTATGTCCGATGCGTGCGTCATGGGTCTTTTCTATCCACCTCTAGTGCAACTGTCAACTTTAAAAGTAACACACTGGGAAACAATTCTGAACCAGAAGTAACCAGATAAGACTTTTTGCGGACACATCCGTATGCACATAAAGCCCACGGAAGATGCATATCACGCACACAAATGTCATATAGTTGACGAATGGACGCCGGGTGAAAGATACAAAGGCGTCAGGTCAATATTTTAACGGTTCCAATGAATCGTGGAGCATGCTAGGTAGCGGCAAAATCCGTTGACAACACCCATCTCAATATCAGGAGGTAGCCCCATGGTTCCCAATGGTCTCAAGTACGCCAAATCCCACGAATGGGTTCTCGTCGAGAACGATATCGCCACCATCGGCATCACCCAGTTCGCTCAGGAGCAGCTGGGAGACCTGACCTTCGTGGAAATGCCCTCCGTGGGCGACACACTGGAGCAGGGCGAAGAGTTCGGCTCCGTCGAGTCCGTCAAGGCGGCCAGCGAACTGTATGCTCCCGTCTCCGGCGAAGTGGTGGAAGTGAATGAGGAGCTTGAAGACGCTCCCGAAAAGGTCAACGAAGATCCCTACGGTGAAGGCTGGATGCTCAAGGTCAAGATCAGCGCCGAACCGGAAGGACTTCTGGACGCCGAGGCCTATCAGGCCCAGCTGGATTCCGAAGACCACTAGGCGACTCTTTTCCGGGGCGGCTCCTTGCGGGGTCGCCCTTTGACTTCTACTAAGGACTGCATCACATGCCTTACGTTCCCCATACCCCGGATGAAGTCCGGGAAATGCTCGATGTCATCGGCGCAGGTTCCATTGAAGAGCTGTTCGCCGAAATTCCGGAGGACCTCAGGCCCAAGAGCTTCGACCTGCCCGAAGGCCTGAGCGAAATGGACGTGCTCATGCGCCTGGAAGCCATGGCCGCCCGTAACGCCACCGACAAGGCAAGCTTCCTCGGCGCCGGATTCTACGACCACTACATCCCGGCCACCGTGGATGCACTGACCATGCGCGGCGAATTCTATACGGCTTATACGCCGTATCAGCCCGAGGCCAGCCAGGGCACGCTGCAGGCAATTTTCGAATACCAGACCGCCGTCAGCCGTCTCATGGGCATGGAGTGCTCCAACGCGTCCGTCTATGACGGGGGCACCGCCCTGTACGAAGCCCTGATGATGGCCGTGCGCAAGACCAAGCGCCGCAAAGTAGTAGTGAGCGAAGCGCTCAACCCGATCTACCGGGTCATGCTCGACTCCTACACCTCCAACCTGAATCTGGAATTCGTCTCCGTCCCGCACAAGGACGGCATGACCGACATTGAAGGGATCAAGGCCGCCATCGACAAGGAAACCGCCGCGGTCATGGTGCAGAACCCGAACTTCTTCGGCTCCGTCAACGACTTCACCGAGCTTTTCAAGACCGCCGCCGAGCAGAAGGCTGTCTCCATCATTTCCTCTTACCCGGTCCTTCAGACCCTGCTCAAGACACCGGGCGAAATGGGTGCCGACATCGCCGTGGCGGAAGGCCAGAGCCTCGGAATGCCGCTTTCGTTCGGCGGTCCCTACCTCGGCATCATGACCTGCACCAAGAAGATGGTGCGCCAGATGCCCGGGCGCATCGTGGGCCGGACCAAGGACACCGAAGACCGTACCGGCTACGTGCTCACCCTGCAGGCGCGTGAGCAGCACATCCGCCGCCAAAAAGCGACATCCAACATCTGCTCCAACCAGTCGCTGTGCGCCCTGCGCGCGCTGGCACACATCTGCTCCCTCGGCGAGCAGGGCCTGCGCCGCGCCGCGCGCCTCTCCATCGAACGCGCGCACCAGCTGGCCGACAGGCTCACTGCCATCGAGGGAGTCGAGATGCTGACCAAGGGCGCTTTCGGCAACGAGTTTGCCGTAACCCTGCCGGTTCCCGCATTCGACCTCATCGGCAACATGCTGGAGAAGGGCTTCGTGCCCGGGTTCCCGCTGGGTCGCTACTATGAAGGGCTGGAAAACGGACTGCTGCTGGCGTGCACCGAAAAGACCACCGAGGAACAGATCGGCGTATTCGTCGAGATGATGAAGGGGGCGTTGAAGTAATGAAGACCATATTCGAAAAATCCGTGCCCGGCCGCGAAGGCTGCTGGCCCTGCGACGGCATCGGCGAAGAGGCATACATCCCCCGCGAACTCCTGCGCGACGGCGAAGCCGGGCTGCCCAGCTCCGGCGAGCTGGACGTGGTACGCCATTTCACCAAGCTCTCCCAGCGCAACTTCGGCGTGGACGGCAATTTCTATCCGCTCGGCTCCTGCACCATGAAGTACAACCCCAAGTTCACCGAGCTGGTGGCCGGGATGCCAGGCTTCACGCGGCTGCATCCCGTCATGCCCCAGCTTCAGGGAGCAGGGCGGTTCTGTCAGGGCGCGCTGGAAGTCATGTACGACACCGAGCAGCTGCTTTGCGAGCTCACCGGCATGCACGCCTACACCATGCACCCCATGGCAGGCGCACACGGCGAACTCACTGGCGTCATGCTCATGGCCGCCTATCATAAGGACAAGGGCAACAAGAAAAGCAAGATCATCGTTCCCGACTCCGCGCACGGCACCAACCCGGCCTCGGCAGCTGTCGCCGGCTACGAAGTGGTCTCCATCGAATCCCGTGACGGAATCGTGGACCCCGAAGCTCTGCGCGAAGTGCTCGACGACGAAGTCGCGGGGGTCATGATGACCTGTCCGAACACCCTCGGCCTGTTCGAGACCCATCTGCCCGAGATCGTCAGCATGCTCCGCGAGGTGGACGCGCTCCTGTACTACGACGGAGCCAACCTGAACGCCATCATGGGTCAGATGAAAGTCGGCGACGCCGGTTTCGACATCGTGCACCTCAACCTTCACAAGACACTCGGCACCCCGCACGGCGGAGGCGGCCCCGGCTCCGGTCCTGTTGGTGTTTCCAAACGCGTCGAGCCGTATCTGCCCATTTCCCGCGTGGAAAAGATGGAAGACGGCCAGTTCGCCCTGAGCTACGACCACCCCAAATCCATCGGCTACGTGGCACCGTTCTACGGCAACTTCGGCGTTTACCTGAAGGCCTACGCCTACATGCTTCGCCTCGGCCGCACCGGCCTTTCCCGCGCATCCGAGCACGCCGTGCTCGCCGCAAACTACATGCGCAAGCGCCTTGAAAAACACTTCGAGATTCCTTTCAACCGGACCTGCATGCACGAGTTCGTGGCCAGCGCGGTCCGTCAGGCGGAGAAGGGCGTGCGCGCGCTCGACATCGCCAAGGCGTTGCTGGACAAGGGCCACCACGCTCCCACGGTCTACTTCCCGCTCATCGTCAAGGAATGCATGATGGTCGAGCCCACTGAGACCGAGAGCAAGGCCACTCTGGACCGCTTTGTGGACGACTTGATCGCCATCGCCGAACAGGCCGACGCCGATCCCGAAAGCCTGCACCAGTGCCCGACCACGCTGCCCGTCACCCGACTGGACGAGACCTTTGCAGCAAGGGCCATGCAGCTCACGCAGGACATGGTCGAGGACTAGACGAATGGCATACGATATCGCAGTCATAGGTGCCGGTCCCGGTGGATACGACGCGGCGACCGAAGCCGCTTCCTTCGGCCTGAAGGTCGCGCTGGTGGAGAAGGGTGATCTGGGCGGAACCTGCCTCAACTGGGGCTGCATTCCGACCAAGGTCATCCTCGGCGCCACCTCTGCCGTGGAAGAACTCGCCAGCCAGCGCAAAATGAAGGTCGCAGACGGTGAAGTGAACATCGACTATGCCGCTCTGGCCACACGCAAGGACAAGCTCATCGCCGGAACTCGCAAGGCCATGGTCCAGCGCCTGAAACAACTCGGCGTGGACCTCTACACCGGCCTCGGCCGCATCCCGACCTCCGGCAAAGTGAGCGTCGAGACTCCCGAAGGCACGCAGGAAATTGAAGCCGCGAACATCATCGTGGCCACCGGCTCCAAGCCCACGTTCTTCCCCGGCCTTGCACCCGACGGCGAACGCGTCATGGACTCCAACGACTTCCTCGCCATGACCGAGATGCCCGAAAGTCTCATCGTGGTCGGCGCGGGTTTCATCGGTCTCGAAATGGCACAGGCCGCGCACCGCATGGGCGCAAAAGTCACTGTCGTGGATGCCATGGACCGCGTCGCACCGCTGGAGGACCCCGAAGTCTCCAAGACGTTGCAGTCCATCTTCAAACGCTGGAAATGGGACGTGCGCCTCGGCGTACGCGTGCAGTCCGTCAAAACCGAAAGCGATAAAGCCGTCCTCACCCTCGAAGGCGGAGACGTGGTCGAAGCCGACAAGGCCCTCGTCGCCGTAGGACGCGGCCCCGTTTCCAACAACCTCGGACTCGAAGAACTGGGCGCAACGCTCGAACGCGGCACCATCAAAGTCAATGAATACCTTGAAGCCGCCCCCGGCATTTACGCCATCGGCGACGTCAACGGCATCATCCAGCTCGCGCACGCCGCGAGCCATCAGGCCCACTACGCTGCCTCCCGCATCGCCGGAAAGACCGAAGCGGCCTATGAATCCGGCCCCGTGCCCAGCGTCCTGTACGGCGCACCAGAAACCATGCGCGTCGGCCTGATGCCCGAACAGCTCAGAGTCGAAGGACGACCCTGCGAAACCTCCAAATTCGCCTTCGCAGGCAACCCCATCGCCCAGTCACACGCCTCAACGCAAGGCTTCTGCAAGGTGATCTGGAGCGACAACAAAGTGGTCGGCGTCACCGCCGTGGGACACGACGCCTCACGGCTGACCACCCCCGCCACCATGATCGTACAGGAAGGATGGACGCCCAATGACATACACGGCACCATCTTCCCGCATCCATCACTGGACGAAGCACTCCTGAACGCACTCAAAGCTGAACGCACCGAATGCAAATAGAAGAGGGGCGGCGCAAAAGCGCCGCCCCTTTTTTTGCCTCCGGCGGCTTAAGAACCTTTTTGCAAAAAGGTTCTTAAGAATCTCCAAAAAACATTTGGCTTGCCAAGCCGCATTCAAGCTTTCCGAAAGCTGAAGCCCTCAGGCGGCTTGGCGGGTGAACTGACGGCGGGTGTTAGGTTAGCGGGGATTGAGAAAGATGGTGATTTCCAGTGGTAAACACGCGAACTAAGAAAGATCCCCTTGACTCCCCCTGCCACAGCAGTTCGCCAGCCACCCAAATCCCCGTCAGCGGGGTTGCAGCTAGGATGCGGACTGTGCGACCGCATGAACCCGGCTGCTGCAACCCCGCTGACAACCCAGGGATTACAAAGGGGGCCCGCCCCTTTGGCGGGGTGCAGGGGCAGCACCCCTGCCCGCCGGAGGCCTACCTTAACGGCTATGCCTCTAAAACTTCTTCCAGTTCTTTAAGGAATCGTTTCAGATCTTCTTTTTCGATGATGAGTGGCGGGACAAGTCGCAGGATGTTGCCCTGTGTGAGATTGCAGACGATTCTGCGATCGAGCAGGGCTTTCCAGACGTCTTTCCCTTCGAAGGTGAGTTCGATTCCGAGCAGCAGACCAAGGCCGCGTGCACCTTTGACTTTGTCCGGGTGGCGTTGGGCGAGTTTGGTTGCTTCGAGTTTGAACCATTCTTCGAGCTGGGCTGCGCGCTGATCGAGCTTGTCGTGCCGCATGATGTCTATCACTTTGGCAGCGACTGCGGACACGAGCGCACCGCCTCCGAAGGTGGTGGCGTGTGAGCCGGGTTCAAAGCCTTTGGCGACTTCTTCGGTGGCGAGGACGGCGCCCATGGGCAGGCCGTTGGCGAGGGCCTTGGCGGACGTGAAGATATCGGGCACGAGACCGTAGTGCTGGTGTGCCCAGAAGCGTCCGGTACGGCACATGCCAGTCTGCACTTCATCGACGATTATCAGAAAGCCGTACTCTTTGCGCAGCTCCTTGAGGGCTTCCACGTACTCGTGGGGCAGGGGGCGCACGCCGCCTTCGCCTTGAACCATTTCTATCATCACAGCGGCGGTGTTCGGGGAGAGGGCATCCTTGAGTGCCTCGACGTTTGCGAAGGGGACCGTGGTAAAGCCCGGGGGCAGGGGATCGAAGCCGTCCTTGATGGGACCTTCCTGTCCGGTGGCGGTCAGGGTCGAAAGGGTACGACCGTGGAACGACTGCTGAAGTGTAATGACCTCGGCGGCATCCGTCTGCCGTACTTTTCGCATGTACCGACGGGCCAACTTGATGGCGCCTTCGTTGGCTTCCGCGCCGGAGTTGGAAAAAAAGACGCGGTCAGCATCACAGGTGTCGAGCAGTTTCTCGGCAAGATCAAGCTGTTCGTTCTGGTAAAACAGGTTGGATACGTGCACCATTTTTCGTGCCTGCTCGGCCATGACGTCCGCCAGCTCAGGACGACTGTGGCCCAGACTGCACACGGCGATACCGGAAAGAAGGTCAAGGTATTCGTTGCCTTCAAGGTCAAAAAGCGTGCAGCCCTGAGCTTTTGAAACGGCCAGCGGGTAGCGGCCGTAGGTCTGCATCATGAGGGACTGTTCCCTGTCACGTATCGTGTCGAATGAAGCGGTCATTGTATTCCTCTATACGGTTCCTGAGTGACCGAATCCGCCAGCGCCGCGAACGGTTTCGCCGAGGGATTCGGTGATGACGATATCACCCTGCCAGCACTTCTGGAAAACCAGCTGTGCGATGCGCTGTCCGCGTCGGATTCGTCGTTTTTCACTGGAAGTATTGAGAAGGAAAACCTTGATTTCACCGCGATAGTCGGGGTCGATGACGCCGACTCCCTGGGCAACGGTCAGTCCCTCTTTGGCACCGAGCCCGCTACGGGAGTAAATGAAGCCTGCGATGCCGGGCTCGCCGACCTCAATGGCCACACCGGTAGGTACGGCATAGCGTTCACCCGGAGCAATTTCCACTTCCTGCTCATCAATACAGGCTCGCAGATCCAGCCCCACCGAATGCTCCGTGGCATAACTGAGGTCGTGCTCCTTCCATACACTATGGAGGAACTTGATTTTAACGGGTACCTTGGGTGGTT
This sequence comes from Desulfovibrio oxyclinae DSM 11498, assembly GCF_000375485.1. NCBI lineage: Bacteria > Pseudomonadati > Thermodesulfobacteriota > Desulfovibrionia > Desulfovibrionales > Desulfovibrionaceae > Desulfovibrio > Desulfovibrio oxyclinae. The sequence continues at coordinate 46,496 of NZ_AQXE01000009.1, forward strand.
GCATCATATCTCCTTAATATGAACTTGGACACGTTGAATCGCCCGAAACGACTCCCGTGTCAATCGTAAGCAACGCATAGAAAACAAGCGTTTTTACATCGATGTTCAATACAGTTATTTCAAACAATTGAAAGGTCATATAAGTGCACTTTCTCAAGAATGACACCACCGGCATGATGAACTCAATGCAACATTGCGCATGGATTCACAATCAATTTGCCCCTTTTTATGAACTAATATTGGAAAATAATCGCACTCAAACGTCCAGGAAGCAAATATGAACGGACGTGTTGGTTTTCCATGTCTTTCCCTATCACGTCCTAAGAACCACTGTTTTTTAGTTTGCAATTATTCAAGCCCCTCGCCAATCTTTCATCAACCACTTCAAGCAACTGTATTTTAATGATTAAAAGTTGAAACACACTTCATAACTGCTCTCGCATACAACTCGCCCCCCTCAAACTTGACAATAATTCCCAAGTTGTGGTCTCTAGAAATTGCATTCGACGGAACGCCTTGTGTTACTATTTTGTTTAAAAACAAACATACTCACAAAGCAAGCAACCCACGAATAACGATTTTGAAAAAGGCGGTCATCAATGGCGAGACCAATCAATAAAAACTATCACGAATTTCGCATCGAGCGTGACCGCGGCCTCTGCATCGACTGCGGAGCGTGTGTCCGCCAGTGCACCTACGACGCACACTGGACCGACGATGAAAGCGGAAAGGTGGTGCACGACAACACCAAATGCATAGGGTGCCACCGTTGCGAAGCCATCTGCCCGACGGGTGCCCTGAACATACGTTTGAACAAGTCTGAATTTCGCCCCAACGCCAACTGGCGACCCGTGTTCATGCAGAATATCTACAAGCAGGCCCAGACCGGGGGCGTTCTGCTGGCTGCAACGGGGTCGCCCGTGGATCTCCCTGTCTACTGGGATCGCATGTTGCTGGACGCCAGTCAGGTCACTAACCCGTCCATTGATCCCCTGAGAGAGCCGATGGAGCTCAAGACATTTCTCGGCAGCAAGCCCAAAGGCCTTCAGGTAGAAACCGGCAAAGACGGAAATCCTGAACTGAAGACCCGGCTTGCTCCTCAGATAGAGCTGGAGACTCCAATCATGTTCGCAGGCATGAGCTTCGGGGCCATCAACCTCAACCTGCACAAGGCCATGGCCATGGCAGCGCAGGAAACCGGCACCGCCTACAACACGGGCGAGGGCGGACTGCATAAATCATTATATGAATACGGTGGCAATACCATCGTGCAGGTCGCATCCGGTCGGTTCGGAGTGAACCGTGAATACCTGAATGCGGGCGTGGGCATTGAGATCAAGGTAGGGCAGGGCGCCAAGCCCGGCATCGGAGGGCATCTGCCCGGAGAAAAAATCAGCGAGGCCATCTCGGAAACCCGCATGGTTCCGCTCGGCTCCGACGCCATCAGCCCTGCGCCGCATCACGATATCTATTCCATCGAAGACCTTCTTCAGCTCATTTTCGCACTGAAGGAAGCCAGCGAATACAGACAGCCGATTTCCGTCAAGATCGCGGCCGTTCATAATGTGGCCGCCATCGCATCGGGCGTGGTTCGCGCCGGAGCGGACATCGTCACCGTGGACGGAATGCGCGGCGGCACCGGAGCCGCTCCGGCCATGACGCGCGACAACGTAGGTATCCCCATAGAATTGGCTCTGGCGGCCGTTGATCAGCGGCTCAGGGACGAAGGGATTCGGCACAAGGCGAGCGTTGTCGCTGCGGGTGGCATCCGCTGTTCCGCCGATGTGCTCAAGGCCATCGCCCTCGGTGCGGATGCGGTCTACATCGGAACCGCTGCGCTTCTCGCTGTCGGCTGCACCCTCTGCGGACGCTGCTACACCGGCAAATGCCCGTGGGGCATCGCCACCAACGACCCGAAGATCGCCAAGCGTCAGAAGCCGGACGAGGCCGCCGAAAGAATGGCGAACCTGATCAAGGCTTGGAGCCATGAAATCAAGGACATGCTAGGCGGCATGGGCCTCAACTCGATCGAAAGCGTGCGCGGCAATCGCGACAAGCTTCGCGCTGTCGGTCTGTCCGACGCGGAAATGGACATCCTCGGCATCAAGCACGCCGGACGGTAGCGGCCAATACAGCCTGAAACATCCTCGGAGACCCAACAGACATTCGAGCCAAGGAGTGGCAATGAAAGCTCCCGAAAAATATTACGATTTCCAGAAAGACATCTCCGGTTGCGGCGTCTTTGGCGTCATCAGTAGGGAGAAGAAACTCATCTCCGGCGACCTGCCAATCAACGCCATGGCCTGCATGCACGACCGTGGCAACGGTCTTGGCGGCGGTTTCGCGGCTTACGGCATCTATCCGGAACACGCGGATAAATACGCATTCCACATCATGTGCGATGACAGAAGAGGCGTGGAAGGTTCGGAGCACCTGCTTCGGCAGTATTTCGACATTCATGAGTTCGAGCCCATCCCTACGCGGGAGACGTTGGCAATCCATAATCCGCCGCTCGTGAACCGCTATTTTGTCACCGTTCGTGAAGACAAGCCGGAGGACCTGAGCAAGCTGCCCGAAGACGACTACGTCGTAGCCGTGGTGATGAAGCTCAATACGCAGGTCCCGGGTGCGTTTGTCTTCTCATCCGGCAAGGATATGGGCGTCTTCAAAGGCGTCGGATACCCTGAGGACATCGCCGAGTTCTTCCGTCTGGACGAATACAAAGGCCACATCTGGACCGGTCACAACCGTTTTCCCACAAACACGCCGGGCTGGTGGGGTGGAGCGCATCCGTTCACCATCCTCAACTGGTCCATCGTTCATAACGGAGAAATCAGTTCCTACGGCATCAATCGCCGTTATCTCTGCGAGCACGACTATCTGTGCACGCTCATGACGGATACCGAGGTGGTCGCCTACGAACTGGATCTGCTCATCCGCAAACATGGCCTGAGTTGGAATCTGGCGGCAAAGGTCTTCGCCCCCCCCTTCTGGGAGGAAATCAAGACCATGCCCGAACAACAGCGCGAATTGCATACCGCGTTGCGCTACACATACGGATCCGGAATGCTCAACGGCCCGTTTGCGATACTTGTGGCCGACAACAACCGGCTGATGGGCCTGAACGACCGCATCAAGCTGCGCCCTCTGCTGGTTGCCGAAAAGGATGACATGGTCTTTATGTCCAGCGAAGAAGCATCGGTACGCGAAGTCTGCCCCGAACTGGACCGGGTCTGGATGCCCAAGGCGGGCGAACCCGTCATCATCGACGTGAAGGAGTAGGGCACATGACCGAAAAAAAGATCACCCTTGACGCCAAAGGCAAGTATTACAAGCAGTTCAACGAACTTATTCGCCAGAAGGCGCAAGAGGGATACACCGATTTCGTTCTGGAGAACGTCAACGGTCACCGCTACATCGCCACCGCGCTGTGCGGCGACCTGAAGATAGCAATCAAAGGCGTTGCCGGACCGGATACCGGGGCCTTCATGGGCGGACCGCACCTTCGTATATCTGGCAACGCACAGGACGGAATCGGAAACACGATGGACAGCGGAAAAATCGCCATCAACGGAATGGCTGGAGACGTTCTGGGCTACGCCATGCGCGGCGGCTCGATCTTTGTCCGCTCGGATGTGGGCTATCGGTGCGGAATCCATATGAAAGCATATAAGGATTATGTCCCGGAGATCGTCGTGGGAGGCAAGGCCGGGGACTTCCTGGGCGAATACATGGCCGGAGGAATTATTTTGCTCTTGGGTATGTTTTCTGATAAGCCTGATGCGCCCGTTGCGGGCAGAAGTCTCGGCACCGGAATGCACGGGGGCGTCATATACGTCCGCGGAAGCGTCCCGGAATCGCAGCTCGGACCTAACTTGCACACGCAGCCCGTGGATGAGGATGATCTCCAGACCATCCGAAGACTTGTGGATGCCTTTGCCTTGGAATTCGAGCTGGACGCCGAAACCGTTATGAACGAGAATTTCGTCAAAATCCGGCCGTTCTCTCACAGACCTTACGGCAACCTCTACGTCGCCACCTAGGAAAAGGGAACGGACCGAGAAACTTCAACACTGGGAGGAACCTCAATGTTCTTCGAATCCGTTGCCTTTGCCGCCGCGCCCCCCGCAAACGGCGCCGCCGGCGGTGCGGGCGGACTGCTTGCCGGTCCGCTGCCCATGCTCATCCTGATGTTCGCCATCTTCTACTTCCTGCTCATCCGTCCGCAGCAGAAGAAGGCCAAGGAACACAAGCAGATGCTTGAGAACCTGCAGGTAGGCGACGTGGTCTGGACCAACGGCGGCATCAAGGGCACCATCAAGCTCATCACCGATGAGATTCTCACCCTCGAAATCGCCAACGGCGTTGAAGTGGAATTCCAGCGCGGCTATGTCGCCGGGAAGTTCGACCCCGAGGCCGGAAAGCAGGCCCAGAAAAAAGACAAGAAAGAAAAGAAAGAAAAGAAGTAGTCGACGGGATCGGATGATCCCGTTTCTTCGGCCTTTCGCGGGCCGGGACGCACAAGCTGCGAGCCCGGTCCGCGCCTTGCGTTCCCGCTCGGGCCGATGTTTTTATTTCACGACAGGGGAGAACTCATGCAGAGTCTGCGTTGGAGAATCATTGTTTCGCTCTTAGTTCTGATGCTGGGGCTCGCGTACATGCTGCCGTCCCTTCCCGGCATCAAGGGCACTTCGCTGGGTCAGACCCTTCCCGGCAGCGGCATCAATCTCGGCCTCGACCTCAAGGGCGGCATCCACCTCACCCTCGGTGTCGATATGAACACCGCCTTCAAAAACGCCATGGCCCGCACGGGCGACGACATAAAGGAACTCGCCCGCGAGGACGAGGTCTACGTGCTCAAGCCCGTCGCAATGCCCGGCGACAGAATCGAAATGACCCTGCTCAAGAAAGAGCAGCGGGACCAGTTCGAAAAACTTCTCGAAGATTTCCAGTCGGTCACCATCGAATCCACCACCAGCGCGGAAGACGGCAAAGTCAAATACGAGCTGGGCATGAATCCGAAATACCGCAAGGAACTGGCGCGCATGACGCTTGACCAGGCGGTCAAGACCATTCGCAACCGCATTGACCAGTTCGGCGTGACCGAGCCGGATATTCGCAAGCAGCAGGCAAGCAACCGCATTCAGGTGCAGCTTCCCGGCCTGAGCGATCCGGAGCGCGCCATCCGAATCATCGGAAAGACTGCGCACCTCGAATTCAAGATCGTTGACCAGAGCATTGACCCGACCAAGGGCATCCTGCCCCCGGGCCGCGAGCTGAGCACCAGAGTGGGCCGCGACGGCAAGGAAGTACCCGTTGTCCTCAAAAGTGACGCGCCGCTTACCGGTGAATACGTCACCGATGCCCGCGTCAGCTATGGTCGCATGAACGAACCGTATGTTTCGCTGAGCTTCGACTCCAAGGGCGCGCGCCTGTTTGAGCGCATCACCGGCGAAAACACCGGCAAGCTCATGGCCATCGTTCTCGACAAGAAGGTATACTCCGCTCCGGTCATCAATGAAAAGATCAGCGGCGGACAGGCGAGCATCACCGGCAGTTTCACCACGGAAGAAGCCCGCGACCTCGCCATCGTGCTCCGCGCCGGTTCGCTTCCGGCCCCGATCTCCATTCTCGAACAGCGTACCGTCGGCCCGTCCCTCGGACAGGAATCCATCGACAACGGCATCAACTCCGCGCTCATCGGCATGGCGCTGGTGCTGATCTTCATGGTTGTCTACTACGGCTTTGCCGGAGTGGTCGCCGACACCGTGCTGGTCCTGAACATCCTGCTGATTATGGGCGGTCTGGCTGCATTCGGTGCGACCCTGACCCTGCCGGGCATCGCGGGTATCATCCTGACAATAGGCATGGCGGTCGACGCCAACGTCATCATCTTCGAACGTATCCGCGAGGAACTCCGCAAGGGGCTTACCGCAAGGGCCGCGATCGAGGAAGGCTACAGCCGCGCGACGTTGACCATTCTCGACGCCAACGTGACCACGGTCATCGCGGCCATCATCCTGTACCAGTTCGGTACCGGTCCGATCCGCGGATTCGCCGTGACCCTGACGCTGGGTATCATCACGTCCATGTTCACGGCCATCTTCGTCTCGCGCATTCTCTTCGACATGTACGCCAAGAACCGCGCGGAAGGCGCCAAGATGAGCATCTAGGGGGAACAAATGGGACTTCAGATAATCAAACCCGATACCAAGATCGACTTCATCGGCTTCAGGAAGATCGCCTTCCTGATCTCCGCGCTGGTCATCCTGATGGGACTCGGCTCCCTCGTCATGCAGGGCGGCCCCAAATACGGCATCGACTTCGCGGGCGGCATGATCGTACAGATCAAAACCGAAAAGCAGGTGGATGTCGAAACCGTCAAGGAATCCCTCGCCGACGTGGAGCTGCCCGGACTCGTGGTGCAGCGCCTCGGACTTGAGGACGACAGCGAATTCCTGATTCGCACCTCTTCCTCCGAGGTCTCCTCCGGAGAGGTTCGCGACATGCTCTCCACCGCCCTCGACAGCGGACTCGGCAAAGGCGGATTCGAAGTGCAGCGGCTTGAAATGGTCGGCCCCAAGGTGGGTAAGGACCTGCGAACCAAAGCGCTCGAAGCCATGTTCTTCGCCGTACTGCTGATAGCCATCTACATCTCCGGCCGCTTTGAGCAGCGCTGGACCGCAGCCGCGGTCATGGCCACCGGCCTCTTTGCCGGGCAGTATGCTCTGGCGCTGACCGGAATGGACATGGCATGGCTTATTGTGGGGATGCTCGCCATCACACTCGGGCTGTGCTGGTACCTCAAACTCAATTACGCCCTGGGAGCGGTTGTGGCCCTTGTCCACGACGTGACCATCACGGTGGGGATATTCTCCATTCTGGGCAAGGAGTTCGACCTGACCATCATCGCCGCGTTGCTGACCATCATCGGTTACTCGCTTAACGATACCATCATCGTGTTTGACCGCATCCGCGAGAACCTGATCGGCTCCAAGGGCAAAGGCGAATTCAAGAGCATCATCAACACCAGCGTGAACCAGACCCTGTCCCGTACGCTGCTTACATCCGGCACCACGCTTCTGGTCGTGCTCTGCCTGTACGTGCTCGGCGGCGGCGTGATTCACGACTTCGCGCTGGCACTTCTTATCGGCATCTTCGTCGGTACCTATTCCTCCATCTTCGTGGCAAGCCCGGTCCTTCTCGGATTCGGTCCCACCCCGCCTGAAGTGGATGAGGAGCCCGAAGCAGCCTAGCTTCAGTTTCACAGACGATTATAAAGGGAAGGTTCTTACGAGCCTTCCCTTTTTCGTGGTAGAGTCTTCGCAAACCCGGAGGACAACCATGAGATTGCACCACCTGCTTGTACTGGCGTTTCTGCTCATAACGCTTCAAGGCTGCGCCGCCACTCATGCGGAACGTGTAGGCCTCATTCCATTGCCGGAAATGAAAAAACAGATAACGGCCTATCATCTCAGCGGCGACTATGATGCCGATGTGGCAAACGTCGCGGCAGATGGGCTCGACACTGTTTTGAATGATATTGAAAGCAGGCAGATCCCTCGGCCGCTGGTCGTCATGGATATTGACGAAACGACTCTGTCCAACTTCGAGATCAAACAGAAGCTGGATTATTGCTACTCGCCGAAGCTATGGAACGAATGGATTAAGCAGGCGGATGCCCCAGCCATAACGCCCATGCTGCGCTTGTTCAGGGCGCTACGCGAGCATGATGTTCCGGTGGTATTTCTGACCGGCCGGAATGAAAGCATGCGCTCTCTGACGGTTCAGAATCTTGAAAGGGCAGGGTACAGGGATTGGCATGAGTTGCTTATGGCCCCTGCGGGAACACCGGGTGACGCGGTGAACGATTTCAAGAAACGGTCCATGGACAGACTTACGGCGCAGGGGTGGACTATCGTCGCAACTTTTGGCGACCAGCCGGGTGACGGATACCAGGAGTCCCTGAACTTCTTCAAGCTGCCCAACTATATGTATTCAGTGCCCTAGATGCCTATGTTTGTGAAAGGGCATCCGGTGTGAGCGTACTTAAGCCGGGGGCATGTCTATTAGCCGTGACAGCCGGCAACCCCAATGATTGCTTAATGAGCTCGTGCGATTGAATTGCCTCCCGATAGGCAGGCAGCGAGAGGCATATCCTTTGACCAGAAAATGCCCGTGAGCGGTGGTGTTGAAACGATTTTTCAATCAGCACCCGGATTCATGGCGTGCTGCGCATCAAGATTTCCAGATCATGTACACATTCTTTCCTGTCTGAATCGACGGCTTCCAAAAGCACAAAATTGCTGTTCCATATGGACATCCGATCACTGTCCAGCCCTTCCGCACTCTCAAGAGCCAATCGCATGTCCTCGGCCTGATCTATCATCAAAGGATTGACCTGCCAGCCAGCCATATGTCCACGAGGATGGGTGTAGGCAAGTATGAAAACACCCGGAGCTTGCGGCAACCCCTCACTTTTGGGAAGGATGGAAAAAGTGTATTCCGTGCCGGAAGCCCCTGTAAAAGACCATTTCTCTTGTTTGAACATAGTAGATCGCGCTGTGAAGAATTATTATGACCATACCATTACAGATTAAACCAACATATATCATCCTCAGCAAGAAGGCTATCTGATTCAAATCATTTCCCGCAATGGCCAGACGCTTGCGCCGGAAAACAAAAAAAGGCCCCCCGCAAAACGGAGGGCCTTTGTCTTCTCTGGCAGAAAGGAACTAGTCGAGCTGGGAAACCAGGTAGTTCTTGATTTCGTCGATGGACTGTTCGCCGTCGAGCTCGATGATCTTAAAGCTGGCATCCTTCATGTTCTTGTAGAAGTTGCAGCCAGCCATGGTTCCGGTTTCTTCGTCGTAGTAGATGTCGTGACGCTTGTCGATTGCGGCCTCGTCCTGGTCGTCGTCGCGAGCGGAGAGGGCGCCACCGCAGACGCGGCACGTGTCGCCTTCGGGAGCGATGGCGGGGATGCCGACGTTGTTGGGGTGGTTCGGATTGTTTTCACAGAGGCGGCGACCCATGATGCGAGCCTTGGCGACTTCGCGGGGCAGCTTGATCTCGATCACGTAGTCGAGAGCAACGCCGTCATTCTGCAGGGCTTCCCACAGCTTTTCAGCCTGAACGAGGGAACGGGGGAAACCATCGAGGAGCCAACCGTTTTCGCCAGCGTTCTGCAGAACGTCGAGCACCATCGGGATGGTGATGTCGTCCGGAACCAGTTCACCCTTGTTGATGTACTCCTTGGCCTTCAGACCGAGTTCGGTGCCGCCGCCGATGTGCTTGCGGAAGATGGCGCCGGATTCGATATGATCCAGGTCGTACTTGTCTTTCACCAGGGTGCCCTGGGTGCCTTTGCCGGAGCCGTTGGGGCCAAAAATCAGGATGTTCATATCTGCTCCTCCTAGGATTGTGCAAAAGATCACATGACTTACCGCGCCAGATTGCGGAAGTCAATCCTTGAAGCCAAAAAGCACACCCTTGGGCGAAATTTTGGCAACCCGGTCGCCGGGAAACTGGAACACTGCCCCGAATCGGGTCTCCAACCATGCCTCGTCCAGTTTCAAAAGTGTGTCTGCAAGCGCCTGTCCCGACCCCACGGCGTCCAGATATTTCTTGTAAAGACGCAGTCGCAGGGCTTTATGGGCCTCTTCCAGCACCGCCGAAGACAAAAGATCGCCCGCAGTCGCTTCATTCATCTGCATAAGCCAGTAGTCCGCATCGATGCGTCCCAATCGCCACAGTCGCGCCACTGAGTCTGGAAAGTTCGGGTTTTCCTCAAGCATGAGAGGCATAAGAGTGTGCCTGATCCGGTTACGTTTCATGGATTCATCGGCGTTCGTCTCATCCTCGCGCCATGACACACCAAGCGTTTCCAGAAACGCACAAAGTGTCTTTTTTTCCGTCAGCAGCAGGGGGCGCATCAGGCTTCTCTCACGATCCACGCCAGGCATTCCGGAAAGCCCCGGCCAGCCTGTGCCGCGCACAAGCCGCATCACGACGTCTTCGCTCAGGTCGCCCAGATGATGGCCGGTGGCAATCCAGTCGAGTTTTTCCGCCGAACGAGCCTGTTTGAGAAATTTGTAACGAACTACGCGCGCGGTTTCTTCGATGCCACGCCCGGAAGCATCGGCCTCAGCCGCCACATCCGTACGTTCGGTTTGAAATGGAATATTCAGCTGCCCGCACAACTGGCGGCACCACAACACATCTTCGTCTGATTTCGGACGAAGTCCGTGGTCGAGGTGCGCGGCGCAGACGCGACCGCCGTTTTTAAGGGAGAGGCAGTGTAACGCCAGAAGCAGGGCGGTGGAATCCGCCCCGCCGGAAAAGGCGCAGAGAACTTGCAGATCCTCGGGGGCAACCCCGAGCTCCTTACGCATGAAGCGTTCGATTCCCAGACAGAAATGGGCCCACTTGGGAGGCAGATCCCTGAAACTGGCCGGGAACGTCATCTCCATACCTAGACCTTGATGCCGAAATCCTCGAAGAGGTCGTCGAGGTAATCGATCATACGATTGCGTTGCTCCTGAGTGCAGTACGCCACGCATGAGCAACGGATTTTTCCATGGGCGCGAACGAGCAGTTCCATTTTGACGATATTCCCGGCCACGTTGCGGATGACTTCAAGGGCCAGAAAATAGGGACCGCATTCGCTCTTGTGCTCTTCCTGTTCATCGGAGAGCATATCTTCGGGAATGGGGAGATAGTAGATACCCTTGATGGGGCCGTTCATCTCCATTGCGCCGAGCTTTTCCTCGAACAGGTCGATGTTTTCGTCGGAAATATCTTCAATATAATAGTTACGCATAGTTACTGATCCTTACGTGTGGATTCTATGAATGTTTCAATGTCTTCGGGGGCACAGCTGTCGGGACTCCGGCGACGATCCATATGCGCATCCGGCGGGACGGCCTCGTCGTCGAGGTTGAACATGCGCCGCGCCATGTCGATGAACCGATCCGCAACCCCTTCCTCGCGGGTGCGTCGCTTGAGAAAACAGATGGGCTCATGCAGGACCTTGCGCCCCACAGAGAGTACGAGGGTTTCGAGCGCCTTTTCGGTCTCCCTGTCCACGGGACCGATGCGCTTGAGGGTCTTCATGAGTTCGGTGCGGGCAATATCTTCGCTGCGATCCACCAGATCGACAATGGTTGGATTGAGCGCCAGAGACTGCAGCCATGTCCCGAACGCATCCGTTTCCCCGTCCACGACTCCGCGAGCCTTCACCGCTTCTTCCTGACGCTTGGAAGTGTTCTCTTCGACCACTTCCTTCAGGTCATCAATGTCATACAAATAGACGTTGTCGAGACTGTTCAGGTCGGGGTCGATGTCGCGCGGGACCGCAATGTCGATGAAAAACATGGGGCTGTTGCGCCGCTTCTTCAGCACGCCCTTGATGTCCTTGGCCCGGATCACGGTGGTAGGGGAGCCGGTGGAGCTGATGATGATATCCACATCGTGCAGACGGTCGAACATCCGCTCCATGGGGATGGGCTCGCCGCCCATGCGCTCGGAAAGCTCCTGTGCGCGCGATAACGTACGGTTGGCGATGATGATGTCCTTCACTCCCTGATTGAGCAGATGAGTGGAGGCCAGCTCGGCCATTTCGCCCGCCCCTACGAGCATGGCTCGGGTCTTGGAGAGGTCGCCGAAAATGTGCTTGGCAAGCTCTACGGCAGCATAACTGATGGAAACCGCGCTGGAAGCGATGGCCGTCTCGGTACGCACGCGCTTGGCCACGGAGAAGGCCTTGTGCAACAACCGGTTGACCACGACTCCGGCTGTTCCGCTTTCCACGGATGCGCGATAGGCGTCCTTGAGCTGCCCCAGGATCTGCGGTTCGCCCATGACCATGGAGTCAAGGCTGCATGCGACGACAAACAGGTGGTTCACCGCTTCAAGTCCGCGATGCCGGTAGACGTGCTCAGCCAGTTCTGCAGGAGAACCGCCGCAGGCCGCCGACCAGTGTGAAAGCAGGGCATCCGTGACTTCATGTTCGGGTACGCCCTCCGCCGCCACCACGGTGATTTCCACGCGGTTGCAGGTGGAGAGCGCCATACATTCTTTCACAGGACAATTGGCTAGGGTGGCCTGCTCGAAATTCTCGGTATTGGTGAGGGCGTACTTCTCACGCACCTCCACCCCGGCGGTACGGTGATTGAGCCCTATGAGATAAATTCTGTTTTCCATAATTTACGGCTTGAACGTCAGGGCGTGATGAATCAGGGAAACGACCATCAGGGAGAATACGACGACCATCCCGACGGCCGGCTTCCTGCCGCGCCATTTGAGTATGATGCGCTGGTGGAACACGTACGCGAACGCGACCCAGACGGCCAGCGAGGAAATCTTGACGATATCCCAGACGAACAATTTGTCGGGATTGATCCAGTACCAGATGTAGGAAGACACTATTCCCAGCGTATACAGAGGGAACCCGCTCCCCACGGCCATGCCGTTAACCCTGTCGAAGATGGTCAGCGAAGGGGTGTCCTTGCCCAGACTCGCCAGTCCGGCCTTGGTCTTGATTTTTCTGTTGTAATGCAAAAAAGCCAGCCCTGCGCCGAATCCCATTGCGCAAAGGCCGAGGGCGAGCACGAGGGTACCGATGTGCAGCCAGAAGAAAAGCATGGTGAACTGCGGCGGCAGCTTGACGGCCACACCGCCAAGGGCAAGAGAGGTAATGAACAGTATCAGCGCCAGCGGCAGCGCGGTGGTTGCCAGAAAGTCGAGCTTATACCGCCACCAAAGCAGGAAATAGACCACCATCACGCCCCACGCGAGGATGCTCATGTAGAAACTTCCTTCGCTCAGCACGACCATTTCGGCCTGATTGACGGTCAGCAGACCGATATCAAGCGAGTGGATGACGAAGCCGACCATGGTCACGAGACCGGCTATGCCTTTGAGACGCGAATTACCCGCGGCGATGCCAACTATTTGCAGAACGCTCGCCAGCAGATACAGGCCGATAATGGCCAGTTGCAGCACTTCAAACAAGCCCATCAAGCAACTCCGGTATGTTGTCCCGCATCGGTGCGGGCAGAAATTCCTCAAGGATTTGTCCGGCCTTGTCAAGGTCCTGCCGCTCAAAAGCTTCAAGCAGCCCGGACCGGGCAAGCTCGCGGAAGAGAGCGGTGTTATGGCCGGTTTCCATTCCGAGTTCGAGCACGAGCGGCCTCAGCCGCGCCATGAGCTTCAAGAGCGCGGCATACTCTTCGCCGAACATGTCATCAAGCTCGCAGCGTATCATACGACACACCGCCGGACTGGCGCCCCCCGTTGAAATGGCCAGCGTCAGATCGCCTCGCCGGAACGCGGCGGGCACGATGAAATCGGCCCGCTCCGGACAATCGGCAATATTGCAGAGGATTCCCCTTTCTTCACACAAGTCGGCAATCCTCGAGTTCAGCTCGCCGTTACTGGTACAGGCAAAGACAAGAAAACGGCCTTCCAGATCGCTCTCGTCGAAAGAACGCTGCTCGAAAACCGCATTGCCGCAATCGGCCAGCTTCAACACTTCCGGAGCCGGGTCACCCGTGTCGAGCACCAGCACTTCGCCGACTCCGGCATCAAGCAGGGATGCGGCCTTGCGGCGTCCCACACCACCTGCGCCGACCACGAGGCAACGTCTGTTTTCGAGGGAAAGAAAGACCGGGTAATCATGCATCGCGGAACATTACATCATGTAAAGGGCTCTGTAAAATGTCCCGAAGGGCGATTTCTTGCCATGACCGCAGGTTGCGGGTACAACACGAGTCTGGAGCCCTGAAGAATGAAGCAGTACCTCGTCATACAGGTCGCACGTTTCGGCGACCTTGTGCAGACAAAGCGCCTGATCGCATCCCTGACCGCCAGAGGCGATGGGAATGTCCACGTATTGGTGGACAACTCACTCAAATCGCTTGCCGAATCCGTTTACCCGCAGGCCATCATCCATGGAATAACGGCTCACGCTACCGCACTGGACGCCAAATCGGCCATGCGCGCGATCCTCATTGACAACAGGAAAGCCTTTGACGATCTCGCCTCCATTGGTTTTGACGAGGTCTACAATCTCAATTTTTCCCCGCTGGGCTTTCGCATCGCCGCACTTTTCGACCCGGAGACCGTGCACGGCCACCGCTGGAAAAACGGACAGGAAATCATCCCGGAATGGGCAGCCATGGCCATGCGGTGGACAGGCAACCGCAGGCTCGGCATCAACATCGCGGATTTCTGGGCCGCTTACACCAACCCCATGCTTCCCGGCCCGCAGGTAAATCCGCCAGCTCACCCCAAAGGTGGTGGCCCGGGCATCGTTCTGGCCGGGCGCGAGTCACGCCGCTCCCTTCCGCCGCAGGAACTCGCGGCTGTGACAGCAGTCCTTGCCGCACGCCATCCCGGCCCCGTGCTGCTTCTCGGCAGTGCCTCCGAGGCTTCCACGGGCAGGGAAGTCATGAACTGCATGCCCACCGCACTACGCGAACGCACGCGAAATCTTGCGGGCAAAACAGACTGGAAAGAGCTTATCGAGATTGTGGACAGCCTTGACGTGCTGGTTACGCCGGACACCGGGACCATGCACCTCGCCGCGCATCTGGGCACTCCGGTGCAGGCCTTTTTCCTTTCCTCGGCATGGTGTTTCGAGACCGGCCCCTATGGGGAAGGGCATACGGTCTATCAGGCCGTACAGGACTGCCTGCCGTGTCTGGAAACCGCACCGTGTCCGTACCGGATCAAATGTCTGGCCCCATTCTCGGATTCTGCCTTTCCCCGCTTCATCGCCACGGGCAAACCGGAGACACTACCGCAGGGCGTCACGGTTTTTGAAACGGCCTTCGACCCCCTTGGGCTGACCTTCCGGCCAACGCACGGAATCGACATGGAGCAGGAAGCAAGAGGAGCCTTCCGACGCTTCCTCGGCAGTCATCTCGGAGTCTGGGACGCTGCAATCCACCCCTTTGACACCACGTTGGCCGAGCAACTGCACCAGCCCAAAGACTGGACTATAAAGCCAAATAAAACAGTATATTAAAATTTTTCTAGAAAATTTCTAGCATGACAATGGGCCATTTGCTGGCCAATTCTAGAGGGCAATATGGACAAGCGGTTACGAGTTCTGGTGGTTCTTCCCATGTACGGCGGTTCACTGCCGGTGGGCCGGTTTTGCGCACAGGGTCTGCGTGAATGCGGGCACCTCGTGGAGGTGTTCGAGGCCCCGGATTTCCACCCTTCCTACAAGGCGCTTGAAGACCTCAAAGTGACCACGGACCGGCTGGACTATCTTCAGAACTCCTATCTCCAGGTTGTTTCGCAGGCGATACTCGCCAAGGTGGAGACCTTCGAGCCTGATCTGGTTCTGTGCATGGCGCAGGCACCCATGTCCATTCAGGCCCTCAAGCGGCTTCGTCGGGACAAGGTGGCAACTGCCATGTGGTTCGTAGAAGACTATCGGCTCTTCACCTACTGGAAGGCCTATGCGCCGTACTATGACGTTTTTGCGGTGATCCAGCGCGAGGGCATCATGGAGGGATTGCAGGAAATCGGCCAGCAAAACGGGGTTTATCTTCCTCTGGCCGCACAGCCGGACTTCCACCAACCGCTCGATATGTCCGACGTGGACAGACGGAAATTCGGTGCCGAGATTTCATTCATGGGGGCAGGGTATCCGAATCGCCGCATGGCTTTTCGCGAGCTGATCCGCCCCGGCTTCAAGCTCTGGGGAACGGAATGGGACGGCGATCACGTTCTGGAACCGTATCTCCAAATGGAAGGACGACGCGTGACACCAGAGGAATGCGTCAAGATATTCAACGGTTCGGCCATCAACCTGAACCTGCATTCATCCGTGCAGGCCAAGACGCTGGTAACTCACGGCGACTTCATCAATCCGCGTACCTTCGAAGTGGCGGCCTGCGGTTCGTTTCAGCTTGTGGATCGTCGCACGCTCATGCCGGGGGCCTTTGCCGAGGATGAACTGGCCGTCTTCGACTCCATGGGCGAATTGAAGGATAAAATTGAATACTATCTTGCCCATCCCGATGAGCGTCAGGCCATAGCACAGCGGGGCAGGGCACGCGTTCTTGCAGATCATACCTACGCCAACCGGATGCGGACCCTGCTCGATTTCGTAGAGCAACGCCTTGACAACTGGCCTCCCGAGCGCGAAAGAAGCGACCTGTATCCGGAAGGCTTCCCCGAGGAACTCAAGGGCGAACTCAAGGGGCTTCTCGCCGAGCTGTCATTACCCGAGGATGCCACGTTCGAGGATCTTTGCTGGGCAATCCGCTCCCGACAGGGCGAGCTATCCGGCCTCGATACCGCCATCCTCTTTCTTGAAGAGTGGCGCAAGCTCTACAAATAACGACAAGACTCCAACAAGACACAACAGGTAGCAATGCTTGAAATATTTGCCGAGGCCGGCAGCTTTGTCGGCTCTTTCGTAGCGGCCATGGGCTGGCCGGAGCGCATCTCAACGCTTACCGGCCTCATCTACATTTTTCTTAGTGTCAGGCAGAACCCGTTATGCTGGCCGTTCGGCATTCTCAGCGTGGGAATCTGGATGGTGGTGGTCTTCACCGGCAAACTGTATTCCGATGCCTTTTTGCAGTTGGTGTACGTAGTACTGGGCTTTTACGGCTGGTACCAATGGCTGCGGGGTGGAGAGGATCACACGCCGCTTCTGGTGAGGCACGTGGGTCGAAAACTCGGGGTACGGCTCGGCCTGATCGGCGTTGCGGCCACAGTGCCCACATGGCTCATCATGAGTCGTGTTCTGGATGCGGCATTTCCTTTCTGGGATGCGCTGACCACGGTTGTCAGTCTCATCGCCCAGTACCTGCTAGCCAAGAAATATCTCGAAAACTGGGTACTTTGGGTCATTGCCGACATCATCTACATCTTCATCTACTACTTGAAGGGTTGGAACGGATACGCGGTGTTGATGGCGATCTACACCACAATGGCGGTAGTGGGCTACGTGCAGTGGCGAAAAACCATGCAGGTACCCGACTTCAGGGAGAAAAGCGCGTGAGCGTGCGCATAGTCGTGACCGGCTCGGAGTGCACGGGAAAGACGACGCTCGCCCGTGCTCTGGCCGAGCGATTCGGCGTAAAGCCGGTGCCGGAGTTTCTCAGGAAATACTTCGAGGCGGTTGGAGGCGTGCTGACGCTTGAAGACGCCATTCCCATCGCAAAAGGGCAATTGAAAGCCGAAAAACAGGCCGAGACCGCCGGAATCAATCCGCTCGTCTGCGACACCAACCTGCTTTCATCTGTAATATACAACCGTCACTATTACGGCAAATGTCCCGAATGGATAGAACAGCAACTGACCGCAAGACATTATCATCATTACTTTCTCTGCGGGACCGATGTCCCATGGCAGGCCGACGGGCAGCGCGACCGACCGGAGCAGAGAGCCGAATTGCAGAACCACTTCCGCGAAGAACTCCTGCGCCGAAAGGTTCCCTTCACGGAGCTGAAAGGGGATGTGGAGCAACGTCTTGAAACCGCTGCCGAAGTCGTTCAGGAATTACTGGAAGCTACTTCCTGAGCTTTCTGAACTGCTGGAGCCACGCATTCAGTTTGGGCTCGGCGCCCTGATCCTTCGGGTGGTAAAAAGTGCGGCCTTCCAACTCAGCAGGAAGATATTCCTGCGCCACCCAAGCTTTCGGGAAATTGTGCGGATACTGGTAACCGCGCCCGTATCCCCATTCGCGCTGCAAGGCGGTGGAAGCATTTCTGAGATGCAGCGGAACCGGCTTCACCCCGTGCTCGCGCATCTCCTTTTGCATGTTGCGGTACGCGAAATACGTGGAGTTGCTCTTGGGAGCCAAAGCCAGATACACTGCGGTCTCCGCCATGATGATACCGCCTTCGGGCATTCCCACCGCTTCGACAGCCTGATGACAGGCCACCGCCATGGAAAGCGCCTGAGGATCACCCAGCCCGACATCCTCTGAGGCCGAGATCATCAGCCGCCGGGACACGAAACGCGGATCCTCCCCAGTCTCCAGCAACGCAGTCAGGTAGTAGAGCGCCGCGTCAGGATCGCTGCCGCGAATGGATTTGATAAGGGCCGAGGCCAGCTCGTAGTGCGAATCACCGTCCCGGTCGCCGCGCATGACCACTTCGGGGAGCGACTTTCTGAGTTCCTCCGAAGAGCGCTGACTCTCGGGAAGCTGGGCTGTGTATTCCAAAAGATTCAGCAGGGTACGCCCGTCCCCGGACGCCAGTGCGGCCAGCATTTTCACCGCATCCTCTTCAAGCTCCAGCTTTAGCTCCGCGCAACCGCGATGCACCACCTGCTCCAGATCCTCGCGGGAGAGCGACCGGAGCCGAAGCACATGCAACCGGGAAAGAAGCTGGCGGGTCACGCTGAAGGAAGGATTCTCGGTGGTGGTGGCGAGCAGAGTGATTTCGCCGCTTTCAAGAATGGGGAGAAAGAAATCCTGCTGCGCCTTGGAAAAGCGGTGCAGTTCGTCGAGGATGAGTACATCGTAGCCCGGCAGCTTCTTGCGAAGCGCGCTCAACCCGGCCTCCGGCGCGCTCACACGCAAAAACGAGCGCCCTGAGGCGCGCGCGAGCAGCAGGGCAAGCGTTGACTTGCCGCATCCCGGAGGGCCGAACAGCAAAAGGCTCGGCAAACGTTTGGCTTCCATGATGGCCGTGATGCGGTCCATTATATGGCTCTGGCCGATAAACTCATCCATCGACTTCGGACGAATCTTTTCCGCCAGCGGCTGCTTTTCCGTGATTTCGAGCTTCATCATGTTCTCTCCCGTGCGTAGTGCGCAAGGCTCATGGCGTGCATGGCCGCCGTCTCCCAGCGAAGCACACTCCTGCCAAGACTCAAAGGCTCAAATGCTGTCGCCATGAACCGCTCAGCCTCCTGATCGCTCAAACCGCCCTCGGGACCGACTACCACAAGTGTGGAGCCGTCAAAATGCTCCGGCCCAAGTATCGCGCCCTCGGCGTTTTCCCATGCCAGCACGCGGCGATCGAAACCTTCAAGGTCGAGCAGGGCGTCCAGGGAGGAAAGAGTGGTGAGTTCCGGCAGATGCACAGCCTCGCACTGCTTGGCGGCCTGAACCATTTTATCGTACCAACTATCTTTCGGCTCGGACGGCACCTTGCCAACGCTTCGAGCCGCTGGCCAGAAAATCAGCCCGGAAGCGCCGAACTCCACGGCCTTTTCCAGAACCCAGTCCCGCCGCTTCGACTTGTTCCAGCCGAGGGCGAGCGTTACCCCGGATTTAGGAGGTTCGGACCTGCCGACCTCATCCGCCAGCAGGAGAGCCTTGTTCTTGCTTCCCTCGCGAAGGGTGAACAAACCGCTGCGGCCGCAACCATCAATGAGTCGCACCGAAGCGCCGAGCGGCGTTCGAAGGACGGTCATCATGTGCCGGGCCTCCGGGCCACGCAGAACGACCTCGCATCCCTGCAAGGCTCCATCGGGCCACGAGTCCGGAGAAAGATAGAAAGTATTGAGTCTCGCCATGAAATAAAAAGGGCCGGAATCGCTGCGATTCCGGCCCGTTGGAATTACAGCTCGTTGGCTATGAGGTCCTCGTACGATTCGCGCTTGCGCGCCACCGTCACCTTGTCCCCGTCCACGATGAGTTCGCATGCCCTGCGGCGGGAGTTGTAGTTGGAGGACATGGTAAAGCCGTATGCGCCTGCGGAATAGCAAACAAGGCGTTCGCCCTGATGCACCCAAGGCAGCTGACGATCACGGGCGAGAAAGTCGCCGGATTCGCAGATCGGCCCGACAACGTCCACATCACGCTCGTCGCGCCCATGCTGTTCGGCTTCGCCGATGCGGTGGAAGGAGTCATAGAGAGATGGGCGGACCAGATCGTTCATGGCGCCGTCCACGATGACGAAGGACTTGCTCGGGGTCTCTTTGGTGTAGAGCACCTCGGTGACCATGATGCCAGCGTTGCCGGCAATGACGCGGCCGGGTTCGAGGATCACGGTCATGGGCAGGTCCTTGAGCTTTTCGGTGAGCGCCTCGCCGAACGCCTTGGGGTGCGGCGGTTCTTCCTCGTCATAGGTGATGCCCAGGCCGCCGCCGAGGTCGAGGTACTTGATCTCGATACCCATGCCCTTGAGCTTTTCGTTGAAGTTCAAGAGCTTGTCCAGCGCTTCAAGAAACGGTTCGATGCTGGTGAGCTGCGACCCGATGTGGCAGTCCATGCCGATGGGCTCGATGGCGGGCAGTTCAACGGCGCGGGAGTAGGCCTTGAGCGAATGCTCCATGTCCAGCCCGAACTTGTTCTTCTTCATGCCGGTGGAGATGTAGGGGTGGGTCTTGGGGTCCACGTCCGGGTTGATACGAAAGCTGACCCGGGCCACCTTGCCTTCCTGCTCGGCTATGTCGTTGATCTTTTCAAGCTCGGCAAGGGACTCCACGTTGAACATGAGTATGTCCGCCGCGAGGGCTTCGCGAATCTCGTTCGCGCTCTTGCCAACGCCGGAGTAGACGATCTTTTCCGGGGAAACGCCCGCCTTGAGAGCACGGTACAGTTCACCGCCGGAAACGATGTCCATGCCTGCGCCCATGGAGGCGAGCAGCTTGAGCACCGAGAGGTTGGAGTTGGCTTTGACCGAATAACAGGTCATATGCTCCAGCCCGTCAAAGGCGGAGTCGAAAGCCTCGAAATGCCGCTTGAACGTGGCGGCGGAGTAAACGTAAAGGGGGGTGCCGTATGTGTCGGCAAGCTCGTTGACCGCGATTTCCTCGGCGAAAAGCGTGCCGTCGCGAAATTCGAAATGATGCATTTTCAGGTCTCCTTAACCGTTTTTGATGACCGTTACTGACTTGGTGACGGGTCGGCCACGTACACTGCGGTGCTGGCCGACGGAAGCGATGAGAGCGCATTCACTCCCGCCACGCGAAAGCGGTATTCCCTGTCCGGCTCAAACGTGCAGAAGGACAGGGTCAGATCATTGCCGGAAAGCTCGAAGCCTTCGTCGCCGGGTTGAAGCAGTTCAGCCTCGCGCGGGATGAAAGGGCAGCCAATGCAGCCTTCGTCAGACTTTTCGCCAACGACTTCATACTGCACGAGCACGCTCTCAAGCCTGTTCGCCGCTCCTTCCACGGCGAGCCTGAGGGTCATGCACTGCCCGTTGCGACTTCCTTCAAGCAGCTTGAGTTCAAAGCGGTCTTCCTCCTTGACCGCCTCGGGCCACTTCTTGACGCCAATGGCGCAGCCGCCGAGCAGCATGACAACAAGCGATACGGCAATACCGTTGATCCATAACCGCATAAATTTTCTCCCTAAAGGGATTTCTTCCACTGGTTGAGGATGGTCAGCGCCTCGATGGGCGTCAGTCCGTCCACGTCAAGCTCCGACAGCTGACGGACGACCGGGTGTTCCTCCGGTTCCGGGCAATTCGCAGGGGCAGGGGAGCCAAGACCGGGAAGCAGCGTCTGGGTTGCATTCTCCACTTTGCCACCGACGCGCTCATCCTGCGATTTTTTCTCAAGTTCCGCAAGGACGTCGCGGGCACGTTGGACAACGGTTCTCGGAACCCCCGCCAGACGGGCCACTTCGATGCCGTAGGAACGATCGGCGGGACCGGGAACGAGCCGCCGCAGAAAGACAATGTCCCCCTTCCACTCCTTAACCGCAATGTTCAGATTCCGCAGGCCGGGAATCTTGCCTTCCAGCGTGGTCAGTTCATGGTAATGGGTGGCAAAGAGCGTGCGGATACCGCCCCGGGCGCGTGTGGCGAGTTCTTCGACAACGGCCCAAGCAAGCGAAAGGCCGTCGTACGTGCTGGTGCCGCGCCCTATCTCATCGAGAATGACGAGGCTGCGCATGGTCGCCTGCCTCAGGATGCGCGCGGTCTCCATCATTTCCACCATGAAAGTGGACTGGCCCTGCGAAAGATTGTCGGAGGCGCCGACCCGCGAAAAGACGCGGTCCGCCATACCGAGCTTCGCGCCACGGGCAGGGACGAAGGAACCGATCTGGGACATGACACTGAAAATCGCCACCATGCGCAGAACCGTGGACTTACCGGCCATGTTCGGCCCGGTGATGAGCAGAATACGCTTTTCCGGACTGATGCTGACGCTGTTGGGGATATAGTTGGCCGCCCCCATGGCGTCCTCGACCACCGGATGTCGTCCGGCTTCAATTTCGACTTCCATGCCGTCGTGCAGTTCCGGCCGGGTCCAGTCATTGACGCGCGCGGTCTCGGCAAGCCCCTGCCAGTAGTCAAGAGAGGCAAGGGCATCCGCCATGTAGAGAAAACGCGTGCGCGCATCGGCCAGTTTGTCGCGAAGATTCTGGAAAAGCTGATACTCCAGATTGCGCCTTTCATCCGAGGCGGAAAGGAGCTTTTCCTCCAGTTCCTTCAACTCCGGAGTAATGTAGCGCTCGGAGTTCACCAGCGTCTGGCGGCGGATGAAATATTCCGGAATATCGCCGCGATGCGCCTTGGAAATTTCGAAATAATAGCCGAAAACCTTGTTGAAGCCGAGCTTGAGCTTCGGAATCCCGCTGTTTTCGGTCTCGGATTTGTGCAGCTCCTGAAGCTTGGCCTCGCCATGGTCGGTGAGCTCTATGAGTTCATCCAGTTTACCGTCGTATCCTTGCCGGAAGAGTCCGCCTTCGGTGATGACCACCGGAGGGCTGTCCACCAACGCGGATTCGAGCAGCAGGTGGATGTCCTCCATATCGTCCCAGCCCTTGAGCAGCTTTGCAAGCAACTGCGGGGCTTCAGTGACCCGCTCCAGCATGGACCGGATGTTCGGCAGCACGGAAAGACTGCGACGCAGGGCAGTGAAGTCCTTGGGAGTGGCCCGTCCCAGCGTCACACGGGTGGAGAGGCGCTCCATGTCGTAGACGCTGTCGAGTGCGGAGCGGAGTTCACCGCGTAGCCCGTCGTCGCCGTGCAGAAACGCAACGGTTTCCTGCGTCTTGACTACCGGGCCGAGTTCGCGCCACGGCTGACGCAGACAGCGCTCCAGAAGACGACCGCCCATGGGGGTCATGGTGCGATCCAACACCTTCCAGAGTGTTCCCTTGCCCGTTCTGCCGTCAAGTCGGCGGAACAATTCAAGGTTGCGCTCCGTCACTTCGTCGATAAGCAGGTGCTTGCCGAGGTTGAGTGGCTTGAATTCACCGAGATGCTTGAAATTTCCCTTCTGTGTCTGGTCCAGATAGGCGAGCAGAGCGCCGCAGCAGCGCACCAATTCGGGCTTGCCGTCCAGATCCAGCAGGTCGAGGCTGGCCGCTTCCTGAGCCTTGAGCACACGCTCCTCGGCAGATGTGCGGTCGAAGAATGCACCCGCAGGAAGCTGGGTGACGGTGGCCGAAAGGTCCGAGTACTGAGGCGGCACGTTGCGGCCCTGAACGACAAGCAGTTCGCTCGGGTTGATTTTCACGGCCCACTGCCAGAGTTCCGGCTCCTTTTTGGAATGAAGCCCGGACCACTGGCCAGTGGAATAATCGACCCATGCAAGGCCGCCGGAACCGGACTGTGAATCCCAGTAAATGGCGGCAAGATGGTTGCTGGTCTTGGCGGTAAGGTTGGAGTCCTCGACCACGGTGCCGGGCGTGAGAACGCGGGTCACCGCTCGCTGGACAAGACCTTTCGCCTGCTTGGGGTCCTCAATCTGGTCGCAGATGGCGACCTTGTGCCCCTTGTCCAGCAGCTGGGAAAGATACGTCTGTACCGCATGATGCGGCACGCCGCACATGGGGATGGGGTTGTCATCCTTGGGGTTGCGGCTGGTCAGCGCCACCTGCATCTCGCGGGCGGCCGTTTCCGCATCTTCGAAAAACAGCTCGTAGAAGTCGCCCATGCGGAAGAAGAGCAGAGCATCCGGGTTTTCTTCCTTGAACCGGAGGTACTGCTCCAGCATGGGGGTCATTTTGGGTTTTGCCACACCTATCCCTTGAACTTAATTGGAAAACTCCGTTCTGAACGTAATGGAATGCCAGCTGCCGCAACGAGGGCAGATGTGGAATATCGTATCGCGCTTGAGTCCGCAACGGCTGCAGAAGAAACGCCGCACATTTCTCGCGCGTCCCATGAAAAATTCCAATTGTTCCTTGAAAAACGGCGTCAGGCTCTGGCGGGAGCGGGACATGTCGAACAGCTCAAGCCGGGCCAGCCAGAAATCCGGTGTCAGCACAAGCGCTTTTTCAAGCCATCTGCGCGCCTCGTCGGGCTCGTGGCGCAGATTCAGGAACAACGCGCCGTAATAGAAAATCAGGACATCCGGATCCAGCTCTTCAAGAACCGGTATCACGGCATCCACGGCTTCCATGGTGGGTACGGCCTTTTCGTACTTCGCCTCATCCGCATTGGTCGCGGCACGCCGAATGTCGGCAAGCAGCTCGTCCAGCACCACGAAACGCAGCCCCGGTTCAATGGAGTGCATCGAATCTTCAAGCAGCGACGCCATACGCGACGTGTGTCCACTGCGAAATTCCTGCACCACCAGCAGCGACCATGCCTCGAATGCGCCGGGGTAAACCTTCACCGCCTGCCGCAGCGCCTTGACACAACGGGTGTTTTCGGCGTCCGCGAACAAATCCAGAGCATGGCGATAAAGGTAATGGGCCTGCGGAAGGGGAAGGCCGAGATGACCGTAATTGGCGGCCGCTTCACCATACGCGCCGCGTTCCGCATTGAGCTTGGCCTTTTCCAGAAGAATCTCTCCCTCGTCGGTGCCGGCCTCCTGCGCCTGACGGAAAGCGTCGCGGGCACGGTCCAGAAAACCGCCACGCCGGAAGTCCCGTCCCAGCTCAAACAGCGCACGCGCCTTGAATCGGGAGTCCAGCCCGGGACGGACGATCAGGCTGTTGCGAATCTGAATGGCACGCTCGATCTCGCCCTGCGAGCGGTAGAGGTTGCCGAGCGCGAGATAAATCTCGACGGCTTCCGGGTCGTTCTTGACGACACGGCTCAGCTCCTCGATGGCCGCGCGGGTATCCTGTACCGGCGCGGCCCCCGAAACGGCGTTATTGGCTGCCCGGACGTCTTCGCCGGGCAGCCTTTTTTTCTTGCGTCCGAAAAGATTCCAGCCCAAGGGGACCTTCCTAGCTTTGGCTGTCGCTATCGGAAGAAGCGCCAACCGGTTCTTCGTTCAGCGGCATGTTGCGCAGGGAGTTGAGCTCCTGCTCAAGGCTGGCCATACGGCTGTTGCATTCGCGCAGCTTCTTGGCGGCCTTGAGCTTTTCGCTCAGGAAATACAGCATGGTCAGCACGGCACCGACAACGAATCCGCCGAGCACGAGAAAATAGAAGGGCAGGGGAACGGAGCGGAGCTCGGCGATATACGGAACATCCAGCCTCAGCACCAGAGACTGAGCGAGAATCTCGTTGTTCTGGCTGAAGAACAGGATGGATACGACAAACAGCAGGATCAGGGCCAATACTTTCAAGTAACGCATGAAGTTTTCTCCTTAGGCTTGGTATTCTTCGAACAGGGGTTTAAGCCGCCTGTAGGTGGACAGCAGATGCTCCGGTATGACTGACGTTTCGCCAAAAACCGCCATGAACGAGGAGTCCCCGTTCCATCGCGGCACGATCTGGAAATGCATGTGAGCCGCTATCCCCGCACCGGCGGCCTCGCCGATGTTCAGCCCCATGTTGACTCCCTGCGGAGAAAAGGCCCGGTTCATAACGTCTACGGCCCGATTGATCCAGAGCATGCAGTCGTTGCGCTCTTCGTCGGTCAGTTCGGTGAGGCAGCTGACATGACGGTACGGGGTGACCATGAGATGCCCGTTGTTATACGGGAATTTGTTCATGATGACGAAACAGTGTTCGCCCCGGACCAAAATCAGCCTTTCCTCATCCTCCTCAGTGTGCTGCGGAATGCAGAACACGCACTCGTCGGGCTTCGGGCCGAGAATGTAGTCTAGTCGCCACGGTGCCCATAAAACGTCCATTATTTACCGCTCTCCATCAAGTATTATCTTGAGTTTCGATACAGCCTCGACAGCGCCTGTTGCCGGAATGACGCCGTCGAGTTCACTCCATTTACCAATCGCCACGACCTTGCGGCCGCTCTTGAGGGCGTGACCAATTTCGGAAAGAGTTCCAGCCCCGCCGCCGCAGGCGACGGCAGCGACACCGTTGAGAACAACCAGATGGTTGCGCATCTGCCCCAGTCCGGTGGCAACCGGAATGCTGACCCACCTGTTGGCGGAATCGACATCCTGCCCGGGCAACAGTCCGAGCGTGGACCCACCAGCCAGAAAGGCTCCGCGACAGGCGGCCTCCATGACACCGCCAAGTCCGCCGCAGACCAGCTCCCAACCTTTATCCGCTATGAGCTTGCCGAGGGATTCAGCTTCGGTCTCCAGCCAGCGATCTTCTCCACCGGCCCCAAAGCTGCCCGCGCCAATTACGGAAATCCTGCGAACTCGCATGGCTCAACTCCTTCCGGGTACGGCCAACAGTCCGTATTTACACGGATTGAAGCACAAGAGCAAGCAGGGCCTCATCGCTCGTAAGCCTCTTCCCCCAGTTCGTCCTTGATTTGGCTGGCCAACGCAAGTTGCTCCTGCCTCGTTTCGACCTCGCCGTCGATCTTGGCGTTGCGGACTCTCTCCAGTATTTTGCCCATGGCAGGCCCGGACGGAAGCCCCATATCCAGCAGATCCTGACCGCTGATGTCGGTCTCAAGGTTACGCAGCCGCGCAAGGTACTGAGAGATGTTGCGGCGTATGTATTCCTTCCTGCTCTTGGCCATGAGAAAAAGGATGCCTTCGACCGGCATGGGATCGAGCACGGCAAACAGCTCGCTCAACGCGGACTTGCCTTCCTTCCAACCCATGAGGGTCATGAACGCGGACCCGATCATGTCTCGAAGTCCGAGGACATCGCGCATCTCCCTTGGGGAAAAAAAGAGCCGTTCGCAGATTTCGCGGGCTTCTTCCTTCTTGGTCCCCTGTGTGAGACCAAGGAAAAACAGCGTCCATGCATCGGCAGGCTGATCAAGATACAGCAGGCTGTACCAGACGTGAACCCGTTCAAGCTCTTCAAGCACGCGCTGACGCTCCTGATTCAGCTTGAGCAGGGGGTGAATGGCTTCGAGAATGTTCAGTTCCTCCAGACGCTCGAAGCACGCCGTGGGATTCTGCTCCTGCGAGATAAGTTGCAATTCGTGGCAGATGCGGCTTCCGGAGAGACGGTCGAACAGCTCCAGCTGCAGGGCGTTCTTGATCAGACGCATGGTCTGCCCGCCGATCTCGAAGTCGTAGCGGCGCTCGAACCGTACGGCGCGCAAAATGCGTGTGGGATCCTCCACGAAACTGAGCGAGTGCAGCACGCGCACCCGACGGTTGCGAATGTCCCTTTCCGCACCGAAAAAGTCCACGATATTGCCGAACCGGTCCGGATTCAACCGCAGGGCAAGGGCATTGATGGTGAAGTCGCGCCGAAACAGGTCCATCTTGATGGAAGAAAGCTCCACCGTGGGCAGGGCGGCGGGGTATTGGTAATACTCCAGACGGGCCGTGGCCACGTCGATGCGCTTGTCATATTCAAGCAGGACAACTGCGGTCTTGAATTTCTTGTGCGACTTGACGCGCCCGCCGAGCTCCCTGGCGAGACTTCTCGCGTAGGCGATGCCGTCGCCCTCCACCACAAGGTCGAGATCCTGATTGGTGCGTTCCAGCAGGATATCGCGCACGAACCCGCCTACGGCATAGACTTCGTAGCCTTCGGCCGCGGCGAGCTCTCCGGCCTGCGTGAGCAGCTGGATCATGGACTTGTCGAGTCTGTGCCGCATGTAGGAAGAGATGTTGCGCTCGCGACTGCGTTCCGGATGAAGCGATTCGGGAATTCTGGCCGGCTCTTCCACCAGCAGGTTCACAAGGTCGGTACGGGTGATGACGCCGACGAGACTGCCGTCTTCCACCACCGGCAGCATGCGCTGCCGCTTGCCGAGGATGATCTCCATGACGGTATACAGGTCCACGTCCTGCGAAACGGTTTCGAAACGCGAAGCCATGTATTCCCGCACGGAGAGGTGCCCCAGCTTGTGCGAGGACGCCTTGTCCATGATCTTCTGCTCGATGAGGCCGACGCACTCCATGGTTCCGGCCTTGACCACCGGCACGCCCTTGAGCCCGAAACGGATCATCAGCTCCACGGCCTTGTCGATGTTCTTGTCGTCCTCGATAACCACGGGCGGAGCGGAAATGATGTTTCCTATGACTACGCGCGGGTCGATCTGGGAATAGAAGAGGGCAAACAGGTCGTCGCGCACTTCGGCCAGCGTCTTGTCCTTGATGGTCGCCGAAGCCGCCTGCGCATGTCCGCCGCCGCCAAGGGAAGAGCAGATGAGGCCCACATTGACCTCGGGGGTGCGGGACCGCGCCACCAGATGGATTCGGTCGCCCATACGGCCGAGCGCAAAGAGCACCTGAATGTCCTCGACATCCATCATCTTGTNGATGAGAAACGCGAAGTCGGGCACGAACGTATCCGTGCTGACCTCCGTGACCACAACCTCGACGCCGTGAATATCGTGCGTTGTGGCGTGGTTGAGCAGATCGCCCAGAATGGATATCTGCTCGGCGGAAAGCTCGCGGCTCAGGATGTCCGAGATGACCTGAAGGTCCATACCCCGCTCGCACAGCCAGGCACCGGCCTCGAAATCGTGCGGCGTGGTGGTGGAAAAGGAAAAGCCGCCGGTATCCTCATAGATGCCCAGCCCTATGATGGTCGCCTCTTCCGGGCCAACCTCCACGCCTCGTTTCTTCATCTCCGAAACAAGGATGGCTGCCGAAGATCCCCACGGCAGCAGCACCTCCTGGTCCGCCTTTAGGTCTTCGTCGGAGTCGGGATGATGATCAAAGGTGTGAATCTTGATGTCAGGCTTTTCCAGCAACGGCTTCACGTGCGCAAGACGGGAGCGCTGCCGGGTGTCCACCACCACAAGCAGTTCGACCGAGTCGGGATCAATGTCCTTGAATGCCTTGAAGTTGAAGAGATAGGTGGTGCTCTGGATGTAGAAATTGCGCAGGTTCTTTTCCTGACTGCCAGGAAAGATGAGCACAGCGTCGGGATAAAGCTTGCTGGCCGCGATGATTCCCGCCAGAGCGTCGAAGTCGGCGTTGGCGTGCGCAGTGATGACCGTGCGTGCCTGTATCTTGGATGCTTTTTTATTCATAGGGATATCCGGAAGTACCGCAGTCCACGGGGCACGTCAAAGAGATCAGCCTTCGGAACGGGGGTGAAACGAGCGGTGCAGGTCCTTGAGCCTGCCGTCCTGAACGTGGGTATAGATCTCGGTGGCCGAAATATCGGCATGGCCGAGCAGAATCTGCACCGTGCGCAGGTCTGCGCCGCCGTCGAGCAGGTGAGTGGCAAAGGAGTGACGGAAAGTGTGCGGTGAGACAGCGCGCTCGACTCCAGCTTTTTCAGCGAACCGTTTGACGAGCTTCCAGACCGCCTGCCTCGTCAGCCCCCGTCCCGAACGGTTCAGAAACATGTGATCGGTGGCAGGGCGGTAGGTGGGGCGAACGGTATCGATGTAATCGGAAAGGATCTCCTGCGCCGTATCATGCACCGGCACGAGCCGCTCCTTGGCACCTTTGCCGAATATGCGCAAAACACCCGTCTGCGGATCGAAATCCAGCACGCGCAGGTCCACAACCTCCGAGACGCGTAATCCCGCGGCATACATAAGCTCAAGCATGGCCCTGTCCCGCGCGCCGAGCTTGGTGTTCGGATCGGGAAGGATAAGCATGGCCTCGACCTCCTTGCGCGACAACACTTCAGGCAGATCCCGCGTGAGCTTGGGGTTATCGAGCAGGGCGGCCGGGTTTTCGCGGCAAAAGCCCTCATCGGTGCAGAAGGCAAAGAAGCCGCGCAGGGTAGAGAGGTGCCGGGCAACGGATTTACCCTTCAAACCGCGGGACTTAAGCTGGGTCAGATACAGAAAGAGCAGGTCGGCATCCACGGCATCGAGCGGAATGGACCGCTCGTACAGGTAGGCCAGCAGAGCATCCATATCACCGGAATAGCTCTCAAGGCTGTTTTCCGAGAGCCCTTTTTCCACCAGAAGGTTCTCCAGATAGCGGTCCATCCACGGGTGGGAGTGCAAAATTGTATCGGTTTCTTTCTTGCTCACGGTATTATCACGGTAATAGTTTGAAATAAGGCGAGAAGGGATTCAGCTCACCCGGAGACTGATCAATTAATGATATACACCGCCATACGGACATGGGCAAGCCCGACGGCTGTCGGTTGACAGCCGCCATCGGTCCATTTATGTAAACTCCTTGTTCAAATAATCAGGTTAGGAAGGAGAGTAAATCAATGCCTGAATTCAAGCTTGCGGACCGTCTCGCCACGCTGCCGCCTTATCTCTTTGCAGCAATCGACAAGGCCAAGGCCGAAGTCGCAGCACAGGGTATAGACATCATCAGCCTCGGCATCGGCGACCCGGATCTGCCGACTCCCGAATTCATCATCGACGCCCTTCACGAAGGGGCAAAGAAGCCGGTGAACCATCAGTACCCTTCCTACGTGGGAATGCTGGAATACCGCACCGCCGTTGCCGACTGGTACCGGCAGCGCTTCAATGTCGAACTCGACCCCGAGTCCGAAGTGGTCAGCCTTATCGGCTCCAAGGAAGGCATCGCGCACTTCCCGCTGGCATACGTCAACCCGGGCGATCTGGTTCTTGTCGCGACCCCGAACTATCCGGTCTATCCGGCCGCAACCGGCTTTGCCGGCGGCGAAGTTCAGTTCCTGCCGCTTCTTGAGGAAAACGACTTCCTCGTGGATCTCGATGCAGTGGACGACGATACCTGGGCCCGCGCCAAGATGATCTTTGTCTGCTACCCGAACAACCCGACCGCGGCCACCGCCACCAAGGAATTCTATGAGCGCCTCGTCCAGAAGGCCAAGGAATTCAATGTAATCGTCGTTTCCGACCTCGCATATTCCGAGATCTACTACGATCCGTCCAACAAACCCCTGTCCATTCTTGAAGTGGAAGGCGGCAAGGACGTGGCCATCGAATTCCATTCGCTCTCGAAGACCTACAATATGACCGGCTGGCGCGTCGCCATGGCTGTGGGCAACGAGCAGCTCATCGCGGGTCTCGGGAAAATCAAGGAAAACGTGGACTCCGGCATATTCCAGGCCGTGCAGGAAGCGGGTATCGCCGCGCTGCGTCACGGCGAACCGCATGCCGAGAAGTTCCGCGCCATCTACAAAGAACGCCGCGACGTGGTCTGCAAGGCCCTTTCCGACATCGGCATCCAGCACCGCGTTCCCGAGGCGTCCTTCTATGTGTGGGCAAAGGTCCCCGAAGGTAACACCTCCGCCGACTTCGTGACCAACGTCCTGAAACAGACAGGCGTCGTCCTCACCCCCGGCAACGGCTTCGGGACTCCGGGCGAGGGCTATTTCCGCATCTCGCTCACCGTGAATAATGATCTGCTCAAGGAGGCGGTATCACGGATATCCAAACTGTAAGAGTTCTCGTGGGGCTGGGGTCCAACGTGGGAGACACGGAGGACAACCTCAACGACGCCCTTTCGAGGCTCGAAGCATACGGCGACGACATCACCCTGAAAAAGATGTCCGGCCTTTACGAGACCGAGCCGCAGGAAAAGAAGGATCAGTCCTGGTTCACCAATCAGGTGATCGAACTGGCGGTGGATCCGGAGATATGGTCCCCCGAAGGCTTTCTGTCCTGCCTGCAGGCCATTGAAGGGCAGTTGGGGCGCACCCGGCAGGAGCCCAACGGCCCGAGAGTGCTCGACATGGACATGATCGCATGGGGCGATCTGGAACAGGAGACCGGCTACCTCGACCTGCCGCACCCCAGAGCGCAGCAGAGGGCCTTTGTGCTCGTGCCGCTCAACGAAATCGCGCCGGATTTCGTCTTTCCGGACGGAACCGGCGTTGCCGAAGCTCTGGACAAGGTCGAATTCAGGATGGAAGGCAACAGGATCTGGCAGGACTGATCTGCCGCAACACTTTCGGAGGGCGCTGTGCTGAAGTTCCTCGTGATCGGTATCGCCCTTTTTCTGATTTACAAGCTCTTCATGGGCGACAAGAAGAAAAAGGAAATGGATAAGAAAAAAGAGTTCAAAGAGCAGGTCAAGACCGGCAGCATGGTCAAGGACCCGGTCTGCGGAACCTTCGTCAGCACCGAGGGCACCATTCGCGTCAGGGAAGGGGAGCAGCTTCATCACTTCTGCTCCTACGAATGCCGCGATAAATACCTCAAGCAGATAGAAGCCATAGACACCGAAGCGGAAGAAAAACCCGCTAAAGAGGAAGAGAAAGAGCAGTAACACTCCGATAGCCTTTGACTAGCGAATGTCCCGCCCGTAGGGCGGGACATTTTTTTGTCCAAAAAAGAAGGGTATGGGCCTGTTAATCACAGTCGTCAACTGACTAACACGAGAGACAGGGTCTTGCCTTTGTCAGTTGACAAAACACGTTCAATTGCCCATACTATTCAAGAATTGTGTCAATTAACAAAGGCGCTCGCAAAAGAGCACAGCCTCAACCACATACACGAAAGGCAGCTAGGCAGGCGGATCTACCAAATCGACGCACGCAGACTTCAAGAAGAGCAAGCTAACACCTAAGCCGCTGTCAACAAGTGGATACAACACAACAAAAACAAACCTTCAACCCCGCAAACTCGCCAAGCATCCCGCCCGGGCTGCGCACAAACAGCAACAGGTACGCCTTTCGGGCAGGGCTATTCAGACACACACCAAGATTAGCCAGGGACCTTCGTTCGACACCACACAGAGCAAAAAAGAACGGGCAACCAACCCCAGGACCGATAAGTGCCGTACAGTTGTTCAGGCCTCACAAAGCTACGCACTGCAAAACAGGTCCTAGCAGCTCGCCGCACACAACTTCCCGGCTATCTTGATTTATTCTCTTTGTCTCATAATGTAAATTATGTTAACTTTCATTCCGGTGCGGGGTGACGATGGGTTACCGATCTACTCTTTCCTCTTTTTTTCCCTCTAACATTCGCTCCGAGGTCAAGTCGACGTTCCTCCTACCATTTCCCTTAAAATTGAACCTGGCCAAGATATGAGCAATCTCATTACACACGCGAATTATCACGGCTTTCGCCGGTCACCCCGCATCAAACTTTCAGCGGCACCGAATTAGTCAACGGTTCAGCTTGTCCCCATTAATGCCTCCTCACCAATGAATTTGAAATGCAACCGTGTTCCGGTTATCTTCCGGTCACTGACTCCAATGGTCGCTACTGCGGCCTCAAACGCAAATGGCGGATACATGAAACTGAAGAAACTTCTGTTCGCATCCCTTCTGGTAGGTTTGACCGCGACAACGGCCCATCCCGCACCAAAGGACAGTTTTAACGAATGGCTGGAAGACTACGGCGCTTGGGACAAGGTCGAGGAAACACTCTCCGCGCGTGAGGGCGATACGCCCAAAGACCAACTCGACAGAGCCCGCGTGTACCTCAAGACCGGTTCCCCCTCGCAAGCCCTTCAAATTGTCGAAATGCTCCCCTCCTCCGAGGACAACTCCACTGAAGCCGAGAGGCTCTGGTATGGCGGAAAAGCGCATCGCGCGCTCGGACAAGCGGACAAGGCCGTTCTCTGGTTCAGTCGCTCCATGGACGTGGAGCCGGATAAGGGTGAGGCGAAAGACCGCTTCCGGGCCGAGCCGGGCCTCAAACCGCTGTGGCGGGACGTCTGGCGTAAGCTTTTCTGGACCGCCAGATCAAACTTTTCCCTTTCCCGCCAATCATCGCTGGATGTTCTGGGAATGCTTTTGGAACACGGCGATGCCATGGATTCCGACTCGTTCTGGAAAGATGCCCGCAGCGCGTGGCAAGTGGAAACAGGAAAAGCCGCCCTACCCGTCGACCGCGTTTCGGAAAAGGAGGATTACGTTCCGTTCGTAAGCGCTAATGCGACCCGAGCAGTAATAACCACGCTTGCCGACACGAGTCTTGCACGTTTTGACAACGCCCTTTCATCTATTAATGAATTGGACCGGCCAGCACTGAAAACCTTTTGGCAGGCTTTCGTAGAATACATTCAAAGCGGCACGGCCCCTCAGAATGTGGGGCCGCTTAAGGAAGGCGGTTTCCTCAAGGCACGGGCCTTCTGGAGCGGGAACGTGCCCTCCCAGCTGGGAGGAGAAAAATCCATCTGGATGGTGGGCGATCCGCGGTCCGCACCGTGGCTCAAGTTTCGCGACAAGATTCTCGATATGGACTATGCCCGCGCCCAGAAAGCTCTTGATCAGGAAAAGGGATCCCTGCTCATCTCGGAGCAGATGGCCGCGCTGATCGACAACCTTTCCCTCGCCCTTGCTCTGGCCAATGGCGACATGAAGCTGGCCGAAGCGCTCTGGAACTCCGTTGACAGACAAAAGCTTCCGGTCAGCCTCAAAGCGGCTGGGATGCTGGCCTTCCATACCCCCATAGCAAAAACCGTTTCCGACAACCCGCCCCGAGCCGCTGCGGAATATCCCGTCATCACGGGGCTTGTTGCGGCCGGATCCGAACGCTCTCCCGCCAATGGCGAAGCGCCCTTCTGGATTTCGCTTAGCCCGAATTCCCTTGAAGATGCAGCGGAGAGCGACTGGCCACTGGACAGATTGATCGTTCTGGCCGCCTGGCAGATGGAACTGAATAAGGAGCCACAGGAGTCGCTGGCCCGCCGTGCGGCCACCCTCTTCAACGGGACCGACTTCGGCAGAAGCGCCCTGCTCTACCTTGCGGACCGCGCCATTGACGCCAAGGACCTGCAGCTGGCCGCCTTCTACCTGAACCGGATGAATACCGAGTCGCTTTCCTCCGAATTCCGTGCCAAACGCCTTGATGCGCGCACCCGTCTTGAGCTGGAGGCTGGCAAGCAGGAACAGGCGTGGGAAACCTTCCGCAAACTGATCAAGACCGGTGAACCGATCCAACCCATCACGAGACTGCGCGTTTCCCTCATGCTCCAACAGCAGCGCAGATTCCAGGAAGCCGAAACCCAGCTGGCCGGACTGTGGGCTGAAAAGGACGCGTACCCCCGCGAGTTTCAGGCTGAAATCCTCTTTTGGCTGGGTGAAGGCCGTCAGGCCATGCGCGACAAGAGCAAGGCGCTCGACTATTACCTCAGACTTGCGTGGCAGTACCCGGAACAGAGCATCTGGTCGCTGACGGCCATGTACAGGGCTGCGATGATCTACGAAAGCCGTGGCAACTACGACACCGCCAGAAAGCTGCTCAAGACCGTGGCCAAGAACGCCGACCGCAAGGAACAGCGTGAGGCCGCAAAGGCAAGACTGAGCGCCATCGACAAGAAGGACGGGGGCAAAAGCTCCGACGACGCCCTGCAGTACCCCTTCTAGCTTCGCTGGACCAGACTCCGGGAACCCCGTCTTGATGCAGGACGGGGTTCCTTTTTACATGCGTCCGCGAACAAAAGGGATGACATTCGGCGCGGCAAATGGATAAAATGCTTTGAATTGAATAAACCCCAGAATGGAGAAGACATGCTTCCCGACGACCACAAGCTTAGCCCGCGTTACCTGCGCATGGAGGACTATGAACACGTCCGAGACATGCAGCTTCGCATATACCGGACCATGACCGAGCCATGGACCCGCGAACAGTTTGCGGCCATGCTGGATAAATTTCCCGAAGGCCAGATATGCATCGACGACAACGGAAAACCCGTAGCCGTCGCGCTGACCATGATTGTGGACATGGCCGTGGTGGGTCTCAATCACTCCTATGACGACGTAGCCGGTGACGGGATGATGCGCCGCCATTCACCGGATGGCGACTTCCTTTATGGAATCGAGATTTTCGTGGATCCCGAATATCGCGGTATGCGGCTTGGTCGCCGCCTGTACGATGCCCGCAAACAACTGTGCGAGCAACTGAACCTCAAGGGCATCATCATTGGCGGTCGCATTCCGGGTTACTCCAAACATCAGGCCGAAATGAGCCCCAAGGAATACATTGAGCGCGTGCAGCGCCAGGAACTCTACGACCCGGTCCTCTCTTTCCAGCTCGCAAATGGATTTCAGGTCAAGCGACTGCTCAAGCACTATTGGGATGAAGACGAGCCCTCCTGCGGCTACGCGGTTCTGTCGGAGTGGGTCAACATCGGCTACGAAAAGACCACCAAACTCATCGGCGGCACCAAATCCGTCGCCCGGGTCGGCGTAGTCCAATGGCAGATGAGGCGTTTCGAAAACTTTGAAGACTTCATGCAACAGGCCGAGTTCTTTGTGGACACCGTTGCCGACTACAAGTCGGACCTCGTGGTCTTTCCCGAACTGCTCAATGCCCCGCTGATTCACATGTTCTCAGACGAACACCCGGCACAGGCCATGCGCTCGCTGGCCGGTTTCACCGAACGCATGCGCCAGGAGATGCTGGATATGGCCATCTCTTATAACATCAACATCATCGCCGGAAGCGTTCCCGAAATATGCGAGGACGGCCTGCTCTACAATGTGAGCTATCTTTGCCGCCGCGACGGAACATGGGATTCACAGTACAAACTGCACATCACCCCCGACGAGGATTCCAGCTGGGCACTCAGCGGCGGAAGCTCCATCAAGGTCTTCGATACCGATGTCGGTCGAGTCGGCATCCTGATCTGCTACGATGTCGAGTTTCCCGAACTGGCCCGCATCCAGACCGAACGGGGCATGCGCCTGCTGCTGGTCCCCTTCTGGACGGACACCGACAACGGCTACATGCGAGTGCGGACCTGCGCGCAGGCACGCGCCATCGAGAACGAATGCTATGTCGCCATCTCTGGCAGCGTCGGCAACATTCCTAAAGTTGAGACCATGGGAATCCAGTATTCGCAGTCCGCGGTCTTCACGCCGTCGGACTTCTCGTTCCCCAGAAACGGCATCGCGGCCGAAGCCACACCGGGAAACGAGACCGTGCTGATCACCGATCTGGACATGGACCTGATCAAGAGTTTGAGAGCCAAGGGAAGCGTCCGGAACGCGGAAAGCAGACGGACGGATCTCTACCAGTTACGCTGGAAAGGAAACTAATAAGGAGCTGATATGACACCGGAAATCATTCTCGTCACAGTCATTCTGGCGGCCTCCGTGATTTTGCTGGTCACGGAGAGACTGCCGGTGGACGTAACGGGGCTGGGCATCATCGCGGTGCTGATGGTTTCCGGGCTGCTCACGCCCAAAGAAGCGGTTGCGGGGTTTGCCAATCCCGCGCCGCTTGCGGTCGGGGCGCTCTTCGTGGTCAGCAAGGGCCTCGTCAGAACAGGGTCGCTGAACATGATCACCCGCCTGGCGGTTCACTACACGCAAGGCAACGCCTCACGGCTGATGCTTCTGAGCCTCATCCTTGTAGGCACGCTCTCAGCTTTCCTGAACAACGCTCCGGTCGTGGTGCTGTTCATCTCCATCATCATGACCGTCTGCGTCCGCTACGGCTTTGCCCCATCCAAGTTCCTCATTCCGCTTTCATACATTTCGATACTGGCAGGGACCTGCACACTCATCGGCACCTCCACCAACATTTTGGTCAGCGATGTTGCAGCGGGTATGGGCAACGCCCCCATCGGGATGTTCGAGCTCTCGAAACTCGGCGTCCCCATCGCACTCGTAGGCGGGCTCATCATCTACCTTTTCTCGCATCGCCTGATGCCGGAACATGACAGCCCACACGGTGCTGGAGACGGAGAGGTCAACCAATACCTGTCCGAACTCCAGATTCCCGAAGGCAGTCCATTTGTCGGGCGAAGCCCTGAGAGCGGGTTTGCGCCGGAATATGAAGCCATGGAACTGCATGAGATATATCGCGGTCAGAAGATATTCCACAACAAGGCCCCCATCACCCTCGCCCCCGGCGACCTTGTGCTGGTCAAGGCTTCTGCCAATGACCTGACGCGTATAGTGGAAAAAGGCCATGCGCTTCAGCCGGTCTGTTCGGCGACACAGGAAATTGAACTTCCAAAAGGATCTGCCATGGCGGAACTGCTGATCCCCGCCGGCTCCAACGTTCAGGGAGCAAAAGCCGGCGAAGCGGTCACATCCGTACTGGGAGCCGCACAGCTTGTCGGGATAAAACGCAGAAGGCACCATTACGCATGGGATTCGGCCTGCAACATGACCTTGCGTATCGGTGACATCATCCTTGTCAGGACCAATGAACAGACCCTCGACCGGATTCGCAAGACAGAGGACTTCATCACTCTCAACGACAAGGTTGCCTTCGATCTCATCAACTGGAGAAGAGCTCCGGCCGCACTTGGTATTTTCGGCCTTATGGTGGCCTTGGTGGCCACCGGCACGCTCAATATACTGGAAGGCGCGTTTGCCGCTGCATTCGCCATGGTCGTGACCGGTTGCCTCACCATCCGAGAAGCATATCAGTCCATCGACGTGAAAGTGCTCATGCTTATCATCGGCACCATCAGCCTTGGTGCGGCACTGCAAAAAACCGGAGCCGACACCCTTTATGCCGACTCCTTTCTGTCGCTTTTCCGCGGGCAAGGGCCGGAAGTCATTCTGAGCGCATTCATCTTCCTTACCAGCCTACTGTCCCACTTTCTCAGCAACAACTCCACCGCGGTCCTGCTCGTCCCGGTCGGGGTGGCGACAGCCGCCGCACTCGGCGTTGACCCACGCCCATTCATCATCGGGATCGCCTTCGGGGCTTCTGCCTGCTATGCCACGCCCATCGGCTACAAGACCAACCTTATCGTCTACGGGCCCGGAGGGTATCGCTTCACCGACTTCCTCAGACTCGGGATACCGCTGGCACTGTTCGTCTGGATATCGGCCTCGCTCTTCATCCCGTATTTCTGGCCGTTTCATCCATAAACGAAAAAAGGCTGCAACCTTGGTTGCAGCCTTTATCGATTTCGTGGTGCCGAAGGGGGGACTCGAACCCCCACGGGATTTCTCCCACTGCCCCCTCAAGACAGCGTGTCTACCAATTCCACCACCTCGGCGCGATGTGTGAAAGCGAGGAATGTATTTGTCCTGTAACGCTCCAAAAGTCAACCCTTTTTTGAGCGTTTTTTCAAATTCCTGCTAAACCGAAAACTCTCTCACGGAATGCCTGTCCGAACATGGCAACCATACATCTCACATCTCAAAGGTTGCCGGCTCATTCCCCAATACCCGCACAAAAGAAGACGAAGCCATTCCGTATTCCGGACAGCGCAGCACCCTTCCTCTAAAGATAAGAATCGTTGAAGCGTCACTTTAATGCTTGTGACCCCCAATTACTGGCAAGCCGTCTGTTCAGCCCGCTCAGCTCACTGCAATAAAACGAAAAAAGGGTCGCAACATGTGTTGCGACCCTTTTGAATTCGTGGTGCCGAAGGGGGGACTCGAACCCCCACGGGATTTCTCCCACTGCCCCCTCAAGACAGCGTGTCTACCAATTCCACCACCTCGGCGTATATTCGCTTGAACTATTCGTTCTCGGCGTCCGGATTCTTTTCGGTATCAAGGAACTTGACGCCCGGAGCTTTCTGCTGCTCCGGTGCAGGAGCGGTAACGTTTTCACCGTCCAGCATGATCGACTCATCGCCGGCGACCTTGTTGCCAGTGAGAACGTTGTATGTCAAGGAAGTAATTAAAAAAACTGCCGCGAGGCCTGCGGTGACACGAGCAAGAAGGCCGCCCGCTCCGGAGCTGCCGAACATGGTGGTGCTACCGCCGCCGAAGATGACTCCCATGCCCTCTTGGCCGGACTGAAGGAGAATCATGGCGATCAGAAAGACGCAGGCCAGTACATGTATCGTGATGACGATCGTTTCCAAAATCAGATCCCTTGTATTTTCGACGTGTTCGCTTAAATGTGACTACCCGAGCACAATCTCGGCGAAACTGTCACTCGCTAAGCTCGCGCCTCCTACCAACACTCCGTCCACATTGTCAAGGGAAATAATCCCGGACACGTTGGCAGGCTTGACACTTCCTCCGTACAATATCCTAATTTCATTAGCCTTATCTCCGAAGAGCTCCAAAAGCTTTTTTCGGGTCAGCCCATGGGCCTCTTCGATTTCCTCGGAACCGGCCACCTCTCCGGTGCCGATTGCCCAGACAGGTTCATAGGCCACGGCAAGGCGAGCGGGGTCCAGATCGCGGTCCACATTGCGCACGCCCGCTGCAAGCTGACGGTCGATGACTTCCTGCACCTTGCCGCCCTTGCGCTGTTCGATGGTCTCACCGATGCACAGGCAGACGTTCAGGCCCTGCTGGAGGCCGTAGGCTGTTTTCTGACCGACCAGTTCGTCATCCTCACCCAGCACATGACGCCTTTCCGAGTGACCGGTCAACCCCCAGCCCGCCCCTGCGTCCTTGAGCATGGACGGAGATATTTCGCCGGTATAGGCCCCTTCCTCATGCAGATAGTAATCCTGTCCGCCCACATGAAATCCCTGAGCGCCCGAGAACGCTTCGGCCACGCGGTCAATGGAGGTGAACGGCGGGAAGATCAACACTTCGCGGTCTTCGGGGAGCTTGTCGGAAACGAGCTTGCGAAGCTCCTGTGCCGTGGACAGGGCATCCGCCCTGTTTTTGTACATCTTCCAGTTGGCTGCCATCAGTTTTTTCATTTGGCAAAACACTCCTTGAGAGCTTTAAAGGCAGGCAATTCCTTGCCTTCCAGAAATTCGAGAAACGAGCCGCCGCCGGTGGAAATAAAGCTGAACCGTTCGGTCAGCCCGGCCTTGTGCACCACGGCATCCGTGTCGCCGCCGCCGACAATGGTCACGGCTTCGGGCATATCCGCCATAACCTTGCAGAGCTCCATGGAGCCTTCGGCAAAGGCGGGAGTTTCAAACAGCCCCATGGGCCCGTTCCAGACCACGGTCCCGGCTCCATCCAGCACTTTCTTGAAAGTCTCGATGCTTTCCGGGCCGATATCAAGAACCATCATGTCCTCGGGAATACAGTCAGCACCGCAAGAACCGTTCGCCTTATCCGCATCGGGAGAGTCGGCGTAAACGAAATCCTGAGGGAGATGGATTTGAGAGCCTTTCTGACGCGCGGTCTCCATGATCTTGAGAGCTTCGTCGAAAAGATCGTTCTCCACAAGGGACTTACCAACGCCATGCCCCTGAGCGGCAAGGAAGGTATTGGCCATTGCGCCACCTATAATGATGTGATCGACCTTTCCAAGCAGATTGTAGAGAATGCCCAACTTGGACGATACCTTGGCGCCTCCGGAAACCGCCACGAACGGGCGCTTCGGATCGGCAAGAGCGGTGCCGAGATACTCCCATTCCTTCTTCATGAGGAATCCGATGCAACAGTCCTTTGCATGAGCGGGAACGTCCACCACGGACGCGTTGGCTCTGTGGGCCACGCCAAAAGCGTCATTGACGTAAATGTCCGCCAGTGAAGCAAGCTGTTTGCCGAAGTCGCCGCGATCCTCGGCTGTCTTGCCCTGCTCTTCCTTATGAAAACGAAGGTTTTCGAGCATCATGACCTGTCCGGGCTGAAGCGAGGCCGCCATGGACTCAACGTCAGGACCGACACAATCGGGAGCAAGGGCCACGTCGGTCTCCAGCAGTTCGCCAAGCCGTTTGGCAATCGGCGCCAGCGTGAGTTCCGGCACGACCTGCCCCTTGGGCTTTCCAAGGTGCGCGCAAACGATAACCGCTGCGCCCTGCTCCATGGCATAGCGCAACGTCGGCACGACAGCACGGATCCGGTTGTCGTCCGTGATGGTCGAGCCGTCCAGAGGTACGTTGAAATCCACTCGAAAAAGAAGCTTCTTTCCCTTGATGTCCATTTGATCGATGTATTGCATTATTACGCTCCAGCTTTATCCCGGGGGAGTCCCCCCATATCCAGACGGAACAAAAGTGCGTCTTCCCGGTTGTCGGGATAATAACGCTTCCTTCTGCCGGTCATTTCAAAACCAAATTCCTCGTAAAGCCTGATGGCCGGGATGTTCGAAGTACGAACGTCAAGAAAGCAGGCTTCTGCTCCACTCGCGGCACCATCATCCAGAGCGGCCCGCAGGAGACGCCTTCCCGTGCCTCCGCGTCTGTACTCCGGCATGACGGCAATATTGAGAATTTCCATTTCTCCGGCAATGCAGGAATATGCCACATACCCCACGGTCACCTCCGAGTCGTTCGAGGCGGCCATAAGCCGGAGATTCCCTCGTTCAAGGCCCGCCAGATACTGGCTGCGCGCCCAGCGACACTCAAAACAGGCATGTTCGACACGGAGAATGCCGGACACCTCTTCGGCTCCGGCTGTGAAAATTCTCAACTGCTTCATGATGTTCCCGGTAAAACCGCCTTCCATTCCATGCTGGAAAAACGGCGTGTTCTTGTGTATACACGTTTTCACTGCGCGACAAAAGCCCTCGGACCTCTCAGATGCACGAAAAATCAAAAAATAACGCCACCCAGGATGAACTGCAGGAAGTGATGGACGACACCAATCGGCCCATCGCGCTGCTGTCGCGTGACGAAGTGCATCGCCAGTTGCTGCCGCACCGTTCGGTTCAGATTCTCGTTTACGACCAGCAGAACAAACTGTTCCTGCAGAAACGCAGCGCCAGAAAGCGCTTCTACCCGGGCCGCTGGGATGTCTCGGCCCGAGGCCATACGCTGCCACAGGAATCCAACCTCGACGCCGCGCAACGAATACTGTCCAGTGAACTGCGGCTGGAAGTGGACCGCCTCAACCTCATCCGGCAATTCCCCTCATGCCCGGAAACCGGCTACGAGTTCGTGAGCATCTTTACCACGCCGAAAATCACGCAGTTGCCCGCTCCCAATGGCGACGAAGTGGAGGACGGGTACTTTTTCACC
The DNA here is from genome assembly GCF_000375485.1 of Desulfovibrio oxyclinae DSM 11498. Taxonomy (NCBI): domain Bacteria; kingdom Pseudomonadati; phylum Thermodesulfobacteriota; class Desulfovibrionia; order Desulfovibrionales; family Desulfovibrionaceae; genus Desulfovibrio; species Desulfovibrio oxyclinae. The sequence goes on from NZ_AQXE01000009.1 coordinate 89,274, forward strand.
TCGGAAGAACTCACCTGCCTCATCAAGGATTTCCGGGAGTTGCTCACGCCGGGACTGGTGACCCTCTGGGAATCGGGCCTCGCCTTCCCCTTTTAGAGAACCAGCATCTCCGACGCCTTTTCGTGAATAGTACCGTTCGTGGCCAGAATGTCCGGATCGCCCGGCCTGTATGACTCGGTATCGACACGGCTCACCCTTCCGCCCGCTTCGGTCACGAGCAACATGCCCGCAGCCGTATCCCACGGGTTCAAGGCCTCCTCATAAAAAGCGTCATACCGCCCGCAAGCGACATAGGCCAGATCAAGCGCAGCCGCACCGGGCCTTCGAACACCGCGGACCAACGGGAGAAGTCGCCGCAAACGTTCAAGTATTCCTTCAAGGTGTTCGCCGATTGCGTACGGAAAACCGGTCGCAAAAAGCGATTCCTCAATCATTTCGGTACTGGAAACAGTGACAGGCTTGCCATTCAGGGTAGTGCCGCCACCCAGGGAAGCGGCAAACAGTTCATTCATGAGCGGCAGGTTCACGACTCCCAGAACCACCTGCCCCTGATGCCACAAAGCGACAGAGGTAGCCACGAATGGGAGCCCGTGAGCGAAGTTTGNGGTCCCGTCCACAGGGTCGATCACCCACGTCATATCCTGCAGCCCGGCATCCCCGGCGCTCTCCTCCGCCAGAAAACGGGAGGTGGGAAATGCCTTGAGCAGCTCTTCCTTGAGAAACTCCTCCACTGCGACATCAGTATCGGTGACAAGGTCGATGCGCCCCTTGTGACGTATGTTCCGCGGCTTGAGGTTGTTCCCGCGAACAATATCTCCGGACCGTTCCACGATTGATCTGGCCGCTGCGAGCCATTCCGCGTAATTGCTCATCCTTCCTCCAACAAAAAAGGGCGACTTGTGCCGCCCTTGATCTGGTATCCGGTTTGTGACCGGGGTCTACCTGCCGGTCCTGCGTTGTATGAAGAACTCGACACTACGATTGTAGGTCCGCTCCTCTTCAGTGCTGAAGTAACAGGCGGGCAGCTCGCTACGCTGCCGATGGTAATGCAGACACTCGCAGCACAGGGCGTGCTTTTCACAAGTGTACGAGCAGTTACAGTGCTGTTCATTTATTTTTACCCGAGGGCACTGATCTTTCTTCTTCATGGTCCTACCTGAAATTATTACTGCTTTTTCAGTTAGTTGCAAATCCAGAAGGAATACTATGCCGAGTTTGCACTGATTGTCAACTCACTTTGAACCGTGAATGCTCACGCGATTTTCACGCATTTAAGCCGAGCCATTGTGTTTTGGCCTTCATAAGGGTATGGTTATGCAATTTTCCAGAATACACCGCCTTTTTTGACAAAAAACGGGCAAACAAGCAAATCGATATGTGGCGAAAGGCATTTTCCAAAGCGCCCGGTTATTATGGACCGGAAAACGAGGCAGGCAACGAGCCATGCTCTGTCGAGGATCTCGGACAACTGCGTCGGATGCTCGACTGGCTTCATATCAAATACTGCCTGATCAAGCCCTATTTCGAAAACGCGAATTACCCGCTGGTGGAATCCCGCGAACTGCTCCCCTCTTTCGAGGTTGATCTTTACGAATACAAAGAACTTCCGGGATTCAGCCTCGTGGTGCTGGACAGGCCCCTTGACGCCTTTCGCGAACTGTTTCAATACGATGCGCTTCACTCCATTTTCGACTGGCAGGACAGCCAGGAGGTGGATAAGGCCTGCCTGCTGGAAAACAATGTCTATTCCGCAAACCAGCGCACTTTCCAGAGTCGCCTTCCCAAGCGCAACCATCAGGATTTCCTTTCGGAATTTGAAGGGGACGACATCTGCGGGATGGACCACTATGCCCGGATGCTACCGTTCCTGCTTGAACTTGAACGCGCGCACGTCATCTCGCGCGACGCGGCCGGATATTACTCCCTCTCGGGAATCTATGCCTCCCTGCCCTCCAATCTGGACAGCGAACTCAAGCAGTTCGGGCTGAATATCGGCAAATTCAAGCCGGGCGACAACCTGATGTACGAATGCAACCGACTGTTCGTGTATCAGTTCCTCATGGAACTGCATGGATTCCCCATCGTTTCGGAACGCAGAACCTCGGCATCCCTGTTTGCTCGGCGACTTCACCGGCTCGGCGAACATTTCTTTGTCCGCGTGCTCGGCCAGAGCGACCGAACGATCACCACGCTTTCCTCCGCAGTTGATCAATCCGGCAAACGCCAGACCTTTCCGCGGGTGGACAAGATCGCATTGGTTCAGGTGAGCTCCAACCAGAAGGAAACCATAGCACTGCTCAAGGATCAGGGCTTTTTTGTCGATCCGAAAAAGCGGGTTGTAATCCTGCGGGTTATCTACCAACAGCACCGGTACAGCCCCAAAAACGTTCGTGAAGACCGCGCACTGTCCGTCCTGCGTCAGGAAGTCATACACCCTGAAACCGGGCGCGTGCTGGACCACCTGAACATCATTCAGGACGCCCAGAACATGATCCTGCGTCTCAACGACATCGTACGCGGCGAATACAGGGGCAGCGCCACCTATCGTCGCGAAATGGTCAAGGACACGGACACCCACGAAAAGCGGCTCAAATTTCTCTACTCATGGCTTTCCAAGCACCTGCACCGCATCGTTGATTATTCTGATGAATTCTACTCCAAGGTCGTTCGCGTCCTCGACGGATACCTGCTTGCTCCGGATAACTACGAAATATTCAATGAACTCAACTCACTCTATCAGGACGTCTGGGCCAAATACAGCCAGATTCAGCAGGCTCGCAAGGTGCGCCGCCTTGAAGACATCCGCAACAGGAAGCACATGGGTCGGACGATCAATTACCTTGAGATGCTTCAGCTCTCCACCGAGATCCTGAACGACTTGAAATACGAGATAGTCAACTACTTCGACAATCTGGTTTCAAAGGTGCTGGTCATCGGCGATGACATGATCAACAACGGGTACCTGCGACGAAACTACATTGAGAAAAAGGACGAAGAGCTTTCTGAGTACGGCCAGAAGATAAAAAAGAATTACGGCCGCCTCGTGGCTCTCATAGATGAATTCCGATCCATTCGGAAATCCAGAACCTCCGCTCCCGAGGTTCCACCTTTCGGATACTACTAAGCCCCACCCTTCAAGGAGGATATCGTGGAAGAACTCTTGCTGACCCCACTCTCCGGCTGGCACCGCGAGAACGGTGCGAAAATGGCTCCCTTTGCCGGGTTCGACATGCCCGTGCAATACAAGGGCATCATGGCCGAGCACAAGCACACCCGCGAGAAGTGCGGCATTTTCGACATAAGCCACATGGGCGAATTTCGTCTTTCCGGCGACGGCGCCAAGGATGCTCTCAACAAGATCGTCACTCACGACCTGAACACCCTTGCACCGGGCAAGTGCCGCTACGGGTTCATGCTCAACGAAAAGGGCGGCATCCTTGACGACCTCATCATCTATTGCCAAGCCGAGGACGTATACATGTTGGTGGTCAACGGGGCCTGCCGCGCCAGCGACTACGAGTGGATCGCCTCGCATCTTCCCGATGGGCTTGATCTCTGCGACATCTCCGAAACCATGGCGAAAATCGACGTGCAGGGCCCGCAGAGCCTTGAAGTGCTGGAAGGCGCGCTCGGCGGCAGCTGGAACCACCTCAAGTATTTCAACTTCGAACAGATAGAATGGGACGATGATCCCATGATCGTCAGCCGTACCGGCTATACCGGCGAACTCGGCTACGAGCTCTACCTTCCCGCAGACAAGGCCGAAAAACTCTGGAAGAAGCTGATTTCGGACGAACGGGTCATGCCCGTCGGGCTCGGCGCGCGCGACACCCTTCGTCTCGAAGTCGGCCTGCCGCTTTACGGGCAGGACCTTGATACCGAGCACACACCCGAAGAATCCGGAGCCGGCTTCTTCCTGAAAAAGGAATCCGACTACATCGGCAAATCCGAGCTCGGCACTGTCCGTGAAAAGCTGATCCCGCTGACCATCGAAGGCCGCCGCACGGCACGACACCACGACAAGGTCTGCCTGCCCTCGGGCGAAGAGGTCGGCGTGGTCACCAGCGGCTCCTTCGGCCCGAGCCTCGGCCACAGCATCGCGCTCGCCTACGTCAAGGCCGACGAAGCCGAACACGACAAATACGTTGTCAAGACTGCACGTGTGGAACTGGAAGCCAAGCGCGGTTCCCTGCCCTTCTACACCGAAGGCACCGCCAGAAAGAAACTGGACTAGCCGCCCCGAACGCATCCTCAAGGAGGACGCCTCATGCGGGCGTCCTCCTTTTTTATACCCGGCAGACGCGGTCCGGTTTGGCTGGACAAAACCCTTCTGGTCTGCAAAACAGTCGGCAACCCGATGAAGAAACCAACCGAGAGGTATTCTGATAATGAGTGATTCTGAAAAGATCATCTATTCCATGTACAAGGTGTCCAAGCGGCACAACACCAAGGAAGTGCTCAAGGACATCTCCCTGTCCTACTTCTACGGTGCCAAGATCGGCGTGCTGGGCCTGAACGGCTCCGGTAAGAGTTCTCTGCTGCGTATCCTCGCTGGCGAGGATCAGGATTTCGAAGGCGAAACCCACGTTTCTCCGGGCTACACCCTCGGCTACCTTGAGCAGGAACCGCTTCAAAATGAAACCCGCACCGTGCGCGAGGTCGTCGAAGAAGCCGCCAAGGAAGTGCTTGATCTCGTCAACGAATTCAACGAGATCAATGCCAAATTCGCCGAGCCCATGGAGGCCGACGAAATGGACGCGCTGATCCAGCGCCAGTCCGAGGTTCAGGAACTCATGGACAGCAAGGGAGCCTGGGACATCGACTCCAAGCTTGAAATGGCCATGGACGCTCTGCGCTGCCCGCCCGGCGACACCCCGGTCCCGAACATTTCCGGCGGTGAAAAACGTCGCGTGGCCCTCGTGCGTCTGCTCTTGCAGAACCCGGACATCCTGCTGCTTGACGAACCGACCAACCACCTCGACGCAGAATCCGTGGGCTGGCTGGAAAAATATCTCAGCACCTTCCCCGGAACCGTCATCGCCGTCACTCACGACCGCTACTTCCTCGACAACGTGGCCGGTTGGATTCTCGAACTCGACCGCGGCCGCGGCATTCCCTGGAAAGGCAACTACTCCTCCTGGCTCGAACAGAAGGAAAAGCGCCTTGAACTGGAAGAGAAAAAGGAATCCGAACGCCGCCGCACTCTCCAACGCGAACTGGAATGGGCGCGCATGTCCCCCAAGGGCCGCCAGAAGAAATCCAAGGCGCGCCTGAACGCATACGAGTCCATGCTTTCCCATGAGTCCGTGGACAGGGGCAAAGAGCTGGAGATCTACATTCCGCCGGGGAACCGCCTGGGCAAGAAGGTCGTCGAGGCGGACAACGTTTCCAAGGCCATGGGCGACCGCCTGCTGGTGGAGGACATGAACTTCATCATCCCCCCCAATGCCATCGTGGGCATCATCGGCCCCAACGGCGCGGGTAAGTCCACTCTTTTCAAGATGATCGCCGGACAGGAACAGCCTGACTCCGGGACCCTCAACGTGGGGGAAACGGTGGATCTGGCATACGTGGATCAGGACCGTGCATCCCTTGATCCCGACAAAACGGTGTACGAGACCCTCAGCGGCGGTCGCGACACCATCCTGCTCGGCGGCCGCGAAGTGAACGCCCGCGCCTACTGCGGACGCTTCAACTTCCTCGGGGGCGACCAGCAGAAGAAGGTCGGCGTACTCTCCGGCGGTGAACGCAACCGCCTGCATCTGGCCACCATGCTCAAGTCCGGCGCCAACGTGATCATGCTCGACGAACCGACCAACGACCTCGACGTGAACACCATGCGCGCCCTTGAAGAAGGGATCGAGAACTTTGCCGGCTGCGTGCTGGTCATCAGCCACGATCGCTGGTTCCTCGACCGTATCGCCACCCACATCATGGCGTTCGAAGGCGACTCCAAAGTGGAGTTTTTCGAAGGCAACTACACGGAATACGAGGCCGACCGCAAAAAACGCCTTGGCGACGAGGCTACGCGCCCTCATCGCATCAAATTCCGCAAGCTTACCCGCTAGATTCATAAAAATGCCCCGGCAAGACCGGGGCATTTTCATTATAATCAACATATGCGCAGACCTGTCGTCTTGTTTTGGTCCGCCAATCGGGCTACATTCCTATCATGCGCATTCAGTATTCCTTCAAACTGAACTCCATGCGGACCGAGCATTTCGATCTGAAATTCGACCCGCAAACAGTCGAATACATGGGCCCCATTCCGGCCGATCCGCCGGACTGGGCATCCATGAGTACGGAACAATGTCCGAAATGCAATCTCGACGAGGAATACTGCCCACTTGCCCTACGAATCATCGATATTATCGAACGATTCCACGACGTGGTATCCCATGACCGTGCGGACGTCACGGTCACGACCCCGGAACGAACCATTTCGGCTGACACGACGGTCCAACGCGGTCTCAGCTCGCTTCTCGGCCTCGTCATCCCCACATGCGGCTGCCCGCACACAACGTGGTTCCGGCCAATGGCGAAATTCCACCTGCCCTTCTCCACCGAAGAAGAAACCATCTATCGCTCAACCTCCATGTACATGCTCGCCCAGTATTTTCGCCAACAAGGCGGCCTGAGCTATGACGAGGATATGAGCGGTCTGTCCCGCATCTACAGAGACATGGAGATGGTCAACATTTCCCTCGCCCGCAGACTGCGGCTTGCTTCCCGTTCGGATTCAAGCGTCAACGCCGTCATCCTGCTTGATTTCTTCGCAAAGACGGTCCCGATGGTTATTGAAGAAACACTTGAAGAAATCAAAAGTCCTTTCTCTGCCTACCTAAAATCCTGATTCATTCCAGAGCATTAAAAAAGGCGACCAGTAAGGCCGCCTTGTTTTTTACGTGAGATTTTCAAGTTAAAAGGTAATTATCTCGTATCCCTTCTCCATGTAAGCCTGCATGGATGGATGCCCTTTCATGTCGTCCAGAAGAGGCAGCCCTTCCGCCTCTACTGCCTTGAGCGCTCCAAGCTTTGCCGAGCAGGCCTTGCAGGCCCCGAGGATGATCCCTTTGGATTTTGCCGAGACGTAAAGCTCGTGGAAAGGATTGCTGCTCGCCGAGAGCTGCTCCACCAACTGCACGGATGCACCCTCGAAAACGATCCCGGCATTCCAGCCTTTTTCCTTCATGTCCAACCCGTTGAGCAGGACGTGGACAAAGCACATGATTTCACCGTTAAAGGCGAATAATGCGACATTTTTCATAATTATCCTCCCCAAAAAAACAGGGGCCGAAGCCCCTGAATGATCATGCGAATGATTGGATGATCTTTTCGAGATCAGCCTTGTCGTATTTTCTGGTGGCAAGAGGTTCCCCGTCCATTGCCGGGTTGCCTTCGCCGAAAACCGGCTTGTCGCTCTTCCAGATCACCCCGATGGGAATGCTGTCGCCGAACTCCGAGGCCTTCTCCATGGCCGCCGCCCAATCGGTTGGATCATGGTCCTCAAGACGGTAGCAACGATCCTTGTACCACTTGAATGTATTGACCTTGTTGAATGAGACGCATGGCTGAAGAATGTCCACCATGGAGAATCCCTTATGCTGGACCGCCAGTTTGATCATCTCCGTGAGGTGCTCCATATCACCGGAAAAAGCGCGCGCCACAAATCCAGCCTGCATGGCCGTGGCCACCATTACCGGATTGAAGGGATCACTGGGAGCCCCAAACGGCTGCGCCTTGGTCTTCTGTCCTTGGGCTGTGGTGGGGCTGGCCTGGCCCTTGGTGAGACCATAGATCTGGTTGTCGTGCGCCAGCAGCGTGATATCCACGTTACGTCGCACGGCTGCCAGAAAGTGGTTTCCGCCTTCACCGTAGCTGCAACCGTCACCGGATTCCACGATGACCGTCAGTTCAGGGTTGGCGAGCTTGGCGCCCTGTCCTGCCGGGAGTGATCTGCCGTGCAATCCATTGAACATATTGCAATTCATGTACTGTGGGGTCTTGGCTGCCTGCCCGATGCCGGAGACCATGCCGAGCTTATGCGGGGGGATATCCATTTCCGCAAGAGCCTTCTTGAGGCTCTTGAGTATTCCGGCATTGCCGCATCCCGGGCACCAGGCGGTTTCGAACTTTCCGTAATCGTCTGCTGTCGTCATAATCGTCCTCCGTGCCTATCGGATGCTTTCAAGTCCGGCCAGAATGTACCGGGAAGTAAGCGGCCTGCCATCGAAGCGAAGAATAAAGCTCGATATTTCAAAGCCGGTCTCCTGCCTCAACAGCCGGGCAAACTGTCCGGTTGCATTGCCTTCCACGCTGACCACGGTACCTGCCTTTTCAAGGTATGGCATGAACTGGTCCTCCTTGAGCGGGAACACCTGCCGGAAATGCAGCACGGCCGCCTTGCCATCGAACGCCTCCATGGCTTCAAGGCAGGGGCCGACGCTGCTGCCCCAGCAGACGAAGAGCATGTCGGGCTCATCCTCGCCATAATAGGACGGCGGGATCGTCTCCTCCCAGAGTTCGCAGCCTTTGCAAAGCCGCTTGCTGTTCTGGGCCACGCGGTTTTCCGCGTCCTCCACGATGTGCCCGTGCTCGTCGTGCTCATCGGAGTCCACCTTCACAAGCGCTTCGGAAAAGCCAGGGATGGCGCGAGGGGAAACGCAGGATTCACCAAGGGCATACCGCTTGTATTCCTTGGCGTTCTCCGGCTCAAGAACCGGTCCGGCAACTTCTGGCAGGCCGTTGAGGTCGAACGGTTCAATGGCGGTGTATGCATCGGCCAGATACTGGTCCGAAAGCACATACATGGGTGTCTGATACCGTTCGGTGAGATCGAAGGCACGGTGGGTCAACTCAAAGCAGTCGTCCGCGCTTCCGGGCGCAAAGATAGCTCTCGGAAACTCACCGTGTCCGGCATAGAGGGCCAGATTCAAGTCGCCCTGTTCGGTCCGGGTGGGCAACCCGGTGGCGGGCCCCGGACGCTGCACGAGGATCATCACCAACGGTGTTTCCGTGATGCCGGCAAGGCTGATTCCTTCCACCATAAGCGCAAAGCCGCCGCCTGAAGTGGTGACCACAGGCCTTGCGCCCGCCCATGAAGCACCGAGCGCCATATTGACGGCGGCGATCTCGTCCTCCATCTGCTCGGCCCTGAGTCCGAGCGGTGCGCCTTTGCCGATGAGCGTGAGCGCCACTGACGTCGATGGCGTCATGGGATAGAACGAAAGAAAGTTGGCACCGGCGGCCAGCGCACCCATGGCGATGGCCTCGTTGCCGTTCATCATGACCCGTTCCACGCCGTCATCCGAAGCGGGCGGAATGCAGGCAAAGTCGTAGTCCTGTTCTTTCACCCAGTCGTAGGACTTGCGCAGCACGTCCAGGTTCGCGTCTACGATCTCCTGTCCTTTCTTGGCAAAGGTCTGGCTCAGGAGGTTTTCCAGTATGGAAATGTCGGAGCAGATGGCGGAACCGAGCACTCCAAGCGCCACCACATTATGGAACAATTCCTTGGAGGCAAGTTCTTTGAAGGGCACTTTGAGCACATTATTCAGGTCGCTCGTATCCATGGATTCACCGGCCACGACAATGCTTCGCTCGGTAAGCTGCTTCCGGTGCTTCTCAATGGTTTCCTCATTCATGGCCACGAGAATATCCACATCCTCCGTGGCGCAGTGAATGGGTTCCGGACCGGTTCTTATGGCAAAGAAGTTGTGCCCGCCGCGAACCCGGGACATGTAGTCCTGATTCACGAGAACATGGTACCCGCCGCGCACGAGAGCCTTGGCCATGAGCTGGCCAATCGTGACCAACCCCTGTCCGGCCTCACCGCCGATAAGTATGTTGATGCTCGTTGCCGACATCCGCTCTCCTTTTGAGGTCATGCCCCGTCAAGGCTGCCCGACATGGACCAGCCCTCGGGATCTTCATAGTAATAGACGAGGTCGGACAGCATGTTCACGCTGTCGCGCTGCACGCCCGCCATGTATTTTGCGAACTGGCGCTCGACATCGTCATCGGCTTCGTCTTCCCACTCCGAATAGAAATCGAGCACGCTCTTTTCCATTTCGAGTCCAAGCTCGGCCGTGCCGCTCTCCGTGGTGCAGGCGTCGCCCTCGTATTTTGCGGCAAGGGAAACGAAGGTCTCCTTGAGACTTTCCTCCAGTTCAGCCGGAAGGCTACAAGCGGCATCCCACGGAGTTCCTTCGCCCACCGAGTCCTGAACGGCGCTGACGAAATCGAGGTTGTCCTCGGAGCGCTCCATAAGCGTTTCAAAGACTTCCCTGCCCAACCCGTCCGGGCAGCTGTCCAGTTCGTCACGGTAGAATTCAACGCTCTTTTCTGCGTATTCCACCGCGGTGCACAGTCTGTCGTATGGCGTATCGCTCATGATTCCTCCCCCCTCTTTGGTGTAGTTACTCCTCCTTGGGAGCGGTGAACACGCGGGTGGAGAGATCGCGATCCAGCATGAACAGAGCGCCGCCGTCACCCACCAGACGGAGCTTGTTCACGATGTCGCCCACGCTGGCCTCTTCCTCCACCTGCTCGGAAATGAACCACTGCAGGAAAATTGAGGTGGCGTGGTCGCTCTCTTCGCGTGCGATATCCATGAGGTTGTTGATGCGGCTGGTGACCAGCTGCTCATGCTCAAGGGCGTTCTCGAAGGCCGCCAGAGGGGATTCCCATTCAGTGGTCGGTGCGTCGAGAGCGGAAATGACCGCCCTGCCGCCTGCTTCGTTCAGGTAATCGAACATCTTCATGGCGTGGAAGATCTCCTCCTGATACTGGGCGCGCATCCAATTAGCGAATCCGGGCAGTCCCTGAGACTCGAAATATGAAACCATGGAAAGATAGATGTGGGCCGAATAGATTTCAAAGTTCATCTGATCGTTGATGGCGTCTTCCATGCGTTTGACGAGCATTTTCATTCTCCTTTATTTTCAGCACATTGTTTACGAAACAACCCCGAAAACACAGTCGGGACGTTAGTTCGGATTCTACACGGAATGAGAGATTTGCCAAGGGGCCAAGCGGAATTTGTTCAAGACTTCTGGATACAAAAAAAGCACCCGAACAACGGGTGCCTTAAAAGACGTATTGCCACGAAATCTACAGGGCTTCCAAAATGCGGTCGAGCCTTTGCCTCTCGCTATGCATCACGTCCGCATCAAGCTTGGGAACGTCAATGGTGTACGGATCTCCCATGGAAATCCGGCAGCGGGTAAACGGATAGGGAATCTGGAACTGATCCCATGACTTGCTGAAGACATACTTTCCGGAACAATGCACCCGAATGGGGACAATGGCGGCACCGGCCCTGTGGGCAAGAAAAATGGGCCCTTCCTTGGATTGTCGCCTAGGGCCGCGAGGACCGTCCACGGTGAACACCGCGACTCTGTTTTCGCGCTCCATGACCCGTTTGGCCTGCAACAGAGCGCGCACGCCACCTCGTGAGCTGGACCCACGGGCCGTCTGGAAGCCCATCCGCTCCACCACGCGTGAAATAACTTCCCCGTCCTTGCTCTGGCTGATGCAGGCAACATATTGAGCCTCGGTCAGATAACTGCACCCAAGCGCCGAGAATATTTCCTCATGCCAGAATGCCAACACCACGGGCTTACCAGCACGCCACAAATCATCAAGCACCTCAAGACGCTCACTGTTTTCATAACGCATGGTGGAGAACCACAGCCGATGCAGACAATGAATGGCCGGTGCCAGCCTTGTGGGATCAAAGGAAATCTTCATGTATAAGCCTCGTGCGGTCCTTGTATCCTTACGCTCCGGCAAAAGGCAAGGACGGACTATCATAGACAACTCCTATAGACTTTACCGATCAAGATAGCCTGAATCGATTTGACCGCTTTCAAGCACTGTGATTCATTGGGCAATCAAGGAGAAAACAATGTCCGACATCATAGTTGAATGCCAAGGGCTGCCATGCCCCCAGCCGGTACTGGAATGCAAACGCATCATTGAAGCGGAGTCCCCTTCAAGCCTGAGCATCGTCGTGGACAACAGCGCTGCTCGGGAAAACGTGACCCGCTTTCTGTCCACCAAAGGCTACTCGGTGGACACCACGGAAAATGACGGCCTGTTCACGCTCAAAGGCTACCGCGAGGGTGAATCCTGCACGGAATGCGAAACCATGACGGATGAAGCGATCGCCCGCGCAGCGGAACCCGCCGCCCAGAAGATAACCGTCTTTGTCGGCACGGAAACCATAGGCTCCGGTGATGACGAACTTGGCTCCAAGCTGATGATGAATTTTCTGGCCACCCTTCCCGAATTGGGAGACGAACTGTGGCGGATCGTCATGGTCAACGGCGGCGTAAAGCTTGCCTGCGACGGCAATCCGTGCCTGGAAAAGATTCAGGCCCTTGAAGCTGGCGGCGTGACCGTGCTCGTGTGCGGCACCTGCCTTGAACACTTTGGCCTTATGGAAAAGAAAAAGGCAGGTGAGACCACGAATATGCTCGACGTAGTCACCAGTCTTCAGGTCGCCACGAAGGTCATCAGACCCTGATGCATTTTTCCCGTCAGCCATCCCCGCGAGGCGTTTCGAAGCGATTCGGAGCGCCTCTTCTCATTAAAGCTTGCCCTTCCCGCGGTTCCGGTGCACCTTGCGCGCATGAGCGAATCCAACGATCCCATCAGGCTGAATAAATATCTTGCAATGAACGGCATCGCCTCCCGACGCGGCGCGGACGATCTGGTTTTTTCCGGTCGGGTGAGCGTCAACGGCGAAGTGGCGGAGTCTCCGGGCGTCAAGGTCACCCCGGGCAGCGATAAAGTGCTCGTGGACGGCAAGCCGGTAGGCACACCACCCGAAAGCAACGTAACCATCATGCTCAACAAGCCCACCCGCGTGGTGACGACCGCCAGCGACCCTCAGGGCCGCAAGACCGTGATGGATCTGCTTCCCAATGACATCAAGGCGAAGCGCCCGTTCCCGGTTGGCCGTCTGGACTTCTTCTCCGAAGGACTGCTTCTGCTGACGACCGACGGCGACCTCTGCCACCGCCTCACGCACCCTCGCTACCACCTGCCGAAGGACTATGCGGTAACGGTGCGCGGTCTGATACCGGGCGATGCCATCAAGACCATGGAATCCGGCATGACGCTGGAGGAAGGCGAGAAGCTTGCGCCCGTCAAGATCAGCGTTAAGCCGCCCAAAGACGGCAAGCAGATGATGATCATGACGCTGCATCAAGGCATAAACCGTCAGATTCGCAGGATGTGCCGCGATCTGGACCTGACGATCCTGCGGCTGAAAAGAGTGCGTCAGGGCCCTCTGGAAATCGGCAGGCTCCCCGTCGGCAAGTGGAAATACATCGACGGCGCAGAACTCAAGGAGCTCCGCGCCGCCGTTGGACTCAATAGCTGATGCGGGATGCCTAGTATCCCGCGGTGTTGTCCTCGACCACCACGTTCTCGGGCGGCGTGAACGCGAATTTGGACTCAGGAATCTCCCGGTCCACTTCCACGTCAAGAAGGGACACGTCATTGGCGTTGCCCATGAAATCCACAATCAGAATGCGGCGCAACAGCGCGGTTTCCGGCTCGACACCGATATAGGCCTGAACCATCCCCGGCTCGGGTTCCTTGGGGGTCAGCTGGAGGATGGTCAGTTCATCGCCCCATTCCTTGCGGACCTCTTCTTCACCAACCCACTGGGTCTTCACGAGAAAGTCTTCCTGAAGGTTGGCCTTGCCGGAGATGAAGCGAAGGATGGTCTTGGAGTCGAGCAGTCCTTCCACGCTGTACTTGAAGGCGGTCAGGTCTTCCTCGAAGTAATCCCAGGCCACATCCTCGCCGATCACCAGAACTTCCTTTTCAGGCTCCATGGTGACCCAGCGAACCAGCGACGGCTGGCGATACCAGATGTACCCGGTCCGCGTCTCGGACTGGCGGGTCGCCGCGTTGGTGAGCACCTGCTCGAAGCGTCCCTGAAAGGTTTCCAGCGTATCGTAGCGCTTCTGGATACGGTCGGTGATGTTCCGGCTGTCCTGCGCCATTCCCGGCGTGGCAACGCTGATGGCCAGCACTGCGGCCAAGAGCACCACGGCCAATCTCGGTCGTATCGTGATCATATCTTCTCCCGTTATTCCGGCTTGATGACTTTTCGGGGCCTACTGCCTTCCTGCGGTCCGAGCAGTCCGTCCATTTCCATCTGTTCAATGTAACGCGCCGCACGATTGAAGCCGATGCGGAACCTGCGCTGTAGCAGGGAGATGGAGGCCTTGCCCTGTTCCAGCACGAACTGTACCGCCTCGTCGTAAATCTGATCACCGGAATCGGCGCCGTCGAAAGAGCCGCCATTGCCGGAGTCCTTGCCCCATTCGTTAAAGTCCAGCTCGAACTCCTGCGATTCCCGACGCTCCCAGAAATCCACCACGTGCGCAATTTCCGTCTCGTCCACGAACGCTCCGTGCATGCGCTTGAGCTTTGCGCCGGAGGGCTTGAAGAGCATGTCGCCCCTGCCAAGGAGCTTTTCCGCACCCACGTTGTCGAGGATGGTGCGAGAGTCGAACTTGGAGGTGACCGAAAAGGAGATGCGCGTGGGGAAGTTTGCTTTGATGAGGCCGGTGACAACGTCCACGCTCGGCCGCTGGGTCGCCAGCACCATATGGATTCCTGCCGCGCGGGCCAGCTGTGCCAGCCGGACGATGGACTGCTCGACGTCCTTGGCGGCGGTCATCATCAGGTCGGCAAGCTCGTCGATGATGATGACGAGGTACGGCATGGGCTTGAGCGCTTCGGTGCCTTCCGGTCTGTCATCACCAAGCGCCGCGAGTTTCGCATTGTACCCTTCGATGTTGCGGGAGCCCATGCGCGCCATGCTCTCGTAGCGGCAATCCATTTCGTGAACCGCCCACTCCAGCGCGCTTTTGGCCAGATTCATCTCCGTCACCACGGGGTGCACCAGATGGGGCAGCTTGGCATAGGGAGCCAGTTCGATGCGCTTGGGGTCCACCAGAAGCAGCTTCACCTGATCCGGGCCGGCCTTGTACAAAAGGCTCAGCAGAAAACTGTTGATTCCCACGCTCTTGCCCGCGCCGGTGGCACCGGCCACGAGAAGATGCGGCATCTTGGCCAGATCCGCGACCTTCACTTCGCCGTGGATGTCCTTCCCCAGCGCCAGCGTCAGAAGAGAGTTGCTCTTCTCAAACTCGGGAGCCTCGAAAATCTCGCGCAGGTAGACGGTTTCCCGATTGTCGTTGGGAATCTCGATACCCACGGTATCCTTGCCCGGGATCGGCGCCTCAATGCGCACGGACATGGCCTTGAGCGCAAGGGCGATGTCATCGGTCAGGTTTTCGATTTTGCTAACCTTGATGCCGGGAGCAGGCTTGAACTCAAACATGGTCACCACGGGACCGGGGACCACCTGCTGCACCTCACCCTGCACATTGAAATCGGCAAGACAGGCCATGAGGCGCTCGGCAAGCGCGTCGAGCGTGGAACGGTCCACCCTGACACGAGTATCGCTCGGCGGTGTCAGCAGGTCCGTGCTGGGCAGTTCGTCGCCCCCTGCGTCCTTGCGCGGCTTGGGCTTGGGCGCAGGAGCGGGAGCGGCCTTTTTTTTCTTTTCGGGCGCAGGCTCCTTCACAGGCTTGGGCTCGACCGGCTCTTCAAGCGGGTCGGGCAGAAACGGTGGAAGATCGTCTTCATCGTCCGCAGTCTCCGCCTCGGCCTCACGGGCGGCTTCGGCATCGGCCTTGGCCTGTTGCCGTGCAAGTTTCTTTGCCTGAAGGCGTTCACGCTGGATGGCCGCACGCTCGCGCATGGCCTCGATCACTCCGGCAAGGCCCGCTGCAAGGATGAGGAAAAGTTTTTTCCAGCTGAATCCAATGACCAACTGAAGCGAGACGAGAGAAAGAAACAACCAACAGATGAGGCTTCCCGCAGGACTGAGCCACTGAAGGACGAAGCCGGTGATGATCTCTCGACCGATATACCCCGCACCGATGAAGCCGTATGCGTTCTCGGGCACGTCGAACAGCCAGGGATGACATGCCCATCCGAGGTAGGAAACATACAGGCCGACCACACCCAGCCACTGTACCGGACGAATCCGTATGCGGCGGATGAAACGGGACAGTCCGGCATACAGCGTCAGGAGCGGCCAGAACCATGCCCCGGCACCGAAGATGTCCACAAGAAGACCGGCCGCATAAGCTCCGGCGATGCCCGCCATATTTGATACGCCATGCGGCGTGACGGCCTGGTTGAAGCTCGGATCCGACGGATCGAAGCTCCACAGAGCGACCGCGAGAAACGCGGCAAAGGCCAGAAGGAACAGCCCGCGCATTTCACGGCCGTGGCCTTTGCCCTCCGGCTTATTCGCTTTGGTAGCTTTCGCTTTCGCCATGCAAGGAATTCCTCTTCAATGAGATGGGCCGCGGAACAAAGACGTTCCACGGCCCTTTTAGCCGATCATCACGCATGATCGCAAGCCCGGCGGCTATTCGCGGCCGAGATAATCGTTACTGCGGGTATCGATCTTGACCTTGTCGCCGGGGTTGATGAAAAGCGGAACCTGAACGGTCTTGCCGGTTTCCAGCACTGCGGGCTTGGTGGCGCCGGAAACACGGTCACCCTGCACGCCCGGGTCGGTCTCGGCTACTTCAAGAACCACGGAGGCAGGCAGATCGACGCCGATGAGCTGTCCGTTGTACAACAGCACCTTGATGGTATCGCCTTCCTTGATGAATCCGCCCTTGTCGCCCACGGCATCGGCCGGGACCTGCAACTGATCGTAGTCTTCAAGGTTCATGAAAACGAAATCGTCGCCGTCCTTGTAGATGAACTGCATGTCCTGATGAGACATATCCGGCTTTTTGACCTTTTCGCCGGAACGGAAGGTCTTTTCAAGGATCTGACCGGTCATGAGCTGACGCAGTTTCGTGCGCATCACCGCACCGCCCTTGCCGGGTTTGTGGTGCTGATGCTGAATGATTTCGTAAGGTTTGCCGTCCAGCTCGATCTTGAGACCGTTCTTGAAGTCGGTAGTGGAGTACATACGCTCTCCGGATGTACGTTTGTTCCCCTCCGGGAATGTTGATGCGATTATTCTTCCTGACTGGAAATATGGTCAAGCAGCGCCTGAACCGCCATGGCATAGCTCATAATGCCGAATCCGGCAATCACTCCGATACAGCTGGCCCCCATGAGGCTCTGCTGTCGAAGCGGCTGATCGGTCCGCGCCCAGATGTTGCTGATGTGCACTTCCACGCACGGCACGCCAATCCATGCAAGGCAGTCCGCAATGGCAAGGCTTGTGTGCGTATACGCCCCGGCATTGAAGGCAACGCCGGAAACTTTATCCTCGCGCGCCTTTTCCAGACGATCAATGAGTGCGCCTTCCGAGTTGGACTGGTAGTATTCCAGTTCGATTTCGGATGCCTTCTCCCCCATCAGGCCGTCAAGGATCTTCCCGAGATCTTCCATGGTTTCGGAACCATAGACTTCGGGCTGACGTTTTCCTATGTGGCCGAGGTTGGGGCCGTTGAGAACCAGAATCTTCTTTTTCGCCATGGATGAGCCTCTCCTGATGCGGTCTTGACTCCGGACTGCGAAAAAGCGACATAGCACCCGCATCGCAGCCGAAACAACAAGGACGTTATGAACCGTTATATCGAATTAGTCAAAACCGCGTATGAAAGCGACCAGATCGAGGAGTTCGACGAGCCGCAGATCGCGCTCGCCGGACGCTCCAACGTGGGCAAATCCTCGCTCATCAACAACCTCGCCGGACGCAAGAGCCTTGCCAAGATCAGCTCCAAGCCGGGCAAGACACGCAGCCTGAACTATTACCTCGTCCACCCGGAAAGCTACTATCTGGTGGATCTGCCGGGGTACGGCTACGCCAAGACGTCCAAGACGGAGCGTGCCAAATGGGGACGCCTCATCGAGGCCTACATCAGTGGCTGCAAGCAACTGCGCGGCGTAGTGGTGCTACTGGACTCGCGTCTTCCGCCTCAGAAGATCGACATGGAGCTCATCAGCTACCTCAGAAGCATCAAAATGCCGGTAATCCCCGTGATGACCAAGGCCGACAAGTGCAAGCAGCGCGACCGGGCCAATGTGCAGAAGCAGTGGGCGGACATGATGCAGACCGACAGGAAGCCGCTGCTCTTTTCCAGCAAGACCGGGATGAACCGCGAAAAACTCTTCGACCTGCTGGCCGAGGCCGCGCTGGGCTAAACCCTGCCGCGGCCCCTGCCCAGAACTTTTCGGGCAATGTACCGGCGAACACGTCTGTCCGAAACCCAGGCCAGCCGCAAGGTCGTCAGGGCAAAGAAGACTGCGTTGGCCAGCCACGCCCCCATGACGGGCGGCAGAATCCCTTCCTGACCGGCTGCCTGCCCCACCATGTAGACCCCATAAAATATGAAGATGCACAACAGCGACAGGGCGACGCCGATGTGCGGCTTTTCCGTGAACGTCGTCACTGCCAGGCCAAGCAGCGCCATGGTCATGATAGCGAATGCATAGGAAAAGCGCGCGTGCCATGCGGTCTGCAAACTCTCCACATTGGAACCGGAGTTCTGCAGTTCCCGAATGACCTCGCCGAGTTGCCAGATGGGAAGACGGCTTTTGTCGCCGCTCTTGTCAGCCACCACGAATGATCGCAGGTTCTGCCGCACGGACAGGAACTGCGATTTGCGCTGTTCGGTGTCGTAATTGCGTACGTCGAGCTCCTGCACCTCCAGAAGCCCCCAACCGTTTTCGTCCACAAGCGCCTTGGATGCCGTGATGATCCGAATAAGACGCTGGGTGTCCGGAGCCAGTTCGTATACCGTCACGTCCGACGCCCTGCTGCGTGAAGGCCACGCCTCTTCAGCATGAACGATGAACGTCCCGTCACGAAACCAGACATTGCCGACCTTCAGTTCGTCGATTTGCCTGTCGCGCACGTCCTCCTTCCAGACACGATGCGCTTCCATCTGGCCGAACATGCCGATATACTGCGAGAATCCGAACTGAAGCATACTCCAGAGGATTCCATAAAACAGGAAGAACCAAAAGAACCAGGCCGGGGACACGCCCCCTGCTCGCAATGCCGTCAACTCCCGATTGCGCGCCATTATGCACAACTGCACCACGACAGACAGCAGGAACACCGCAGGCAGAATCTGGGAAACGATCACCGGCAGCTTCACCGCAAAGTAATAGAGGATCGTCTCCGCACCCAGTCCGGCTTCGAGAAAGTCGTCAAGCCGGTCGAAGGTATCGATCAGGAGATAGATGCCGATGCCCACGGCAAGACACATGAACAGCAGGAACAGGTTCTGCTTGACCATGTAACCGGCAAGAACTCCAAAACGCGGCCTCATGACTCCGCCCGCCTTGCCTTGATATGCATGATGCGTTCAAGCACCGACGGCACGCGCTCCAGATTCGTGTAGCGCAGCAGAACAAGACCGATGACGAGGAAGAGCACGTTTGGAATCCATTGCAGCACTGTGGGTGGCGCAACGCCGGATTCGCCAAGGCTCGAACCTATGGAAAAGAGCGTGTAATAGACCAGAAACAGCCCCAACGACAGCGACAGGCCGTACTGTTGGTTCAAACCGCGAAAAACGCAGGCCACGGGCATGGCAAAGAGGCCGAGCACGAAGCACCCGAACGGCAGACTGTAGCGCTTGGCCAGCTCGTTATGAACCTTTCTCCAGCGGTTCTCGTCGCGGAGCAGTTTTTCGCTCGGATTATTCTTCATCCGCTGCAACGTCGCCACGGACTGTTCACTGATGCGTGAAGAGTCGAAAAACTTGCCGCCGATGAGCATGGCGATGGGCACCCGCACCGTATAATTTCGGAAACTCAGGACATTGAGTTCCCCTTTGCCGCGGCGGAATATCCGGCCGTTGCGGAAGGCGACCTCCATGATGCCCTCATCCGGCTTGGTGGTGATCTTGCCGTACGGCGCCATGATGATGACCGGAGCGTCCTCGACAGTGGAGTCGCGAACGAAAAGATCCATGAGTTCGCCCGTTTCCGGGTTGGTATTCTTGGCGTAAAAGGTCAGGTTGGGGAAGTCGCGGTTGAATACGCCCGGCTGAATGGCGAAACGCGATTTGGTGCGCGCAAACTCCACAACAGAGCTGCGGAAGTTGTTCATGCCCCAGGATATTCCGTGAAACGAGATGAAATAGGTGGCGGCGGTGCACGCAATGCAGAAAAAAATCACAGGCGGCGCCAAGCGGTACAGGCTGACGCCCCCGGCCTTGAGCGCGGTAAGCTCATTATCGGAACTCATCCGTAAAAACGTCAGAAACACCGATAGCATACAGGCGATCGGCGCAATGAGCAGCATGAAGTACGGGCTCATGAAGAAAAACAGCTTCATGAGGTCCAGAAAACCGAGGTCGTGTCCCATGAGCAGTTCACGCAACTGGATCATCCTGCCCATGAGCAGGACTCCCAGAAGCGTTGAAACGCTCAGGGTAAACGTGACCGCGAGTTCCTTGAAGATAAGACGATGGGCGAGCTTCACCGTTTCGGATCAGTCCTTTTTATCCTTGAAAAACCGGAGCAGGAATTCCACATCGACCGGTCCGAGGTTGTAGCGCATGGCGGCATCCTCGATCAGCTGAGGCAGAGGCTTTTCAGACTGCTCCATCTGTTCGCAGATCCATTTGACGGCCTTACGAGCCAGTTCGCTTTTGGGCATGATGGTCGACATGTTCAATACACCTCCGGGTGTTCCGCACACGCGGTTTGAGGAAGGAGTACACCACCTGCCATGGGCTTGCAAGAACCCACACCATGGTATAGTCCCACAAAGACTGGTTTTGCCCCCTCCTGATAATCATCCAACAGCGGACTGTTCATGGCAGAATGGTATGTAGCGGTAATTCTCGGCATCGTTGAAGGTCTTACGGAATTTCTTCCCGTATCCAGCACCGGCCACCTGATCATCGCCGGTCACCTGCTCGACTTCACCGGCCCCAAGGCCGAGACGTTCGACATCGTGATCCAGCTCGGCGCCATTCTCGCGGTGGTGCAGCTCTACTGGTCCAAGTTCACGGGCCTGCTCCGGCACGACCCGGCACACGCGTTTTCCGGCATGCGGGGCATCAAGTTGTTGATCCTTACATCCATACCGGCGTCACTGCTGGGACTGGCGGCACACAGTGCGATCAAGACCTACCTCTTCGGACCTCAAACCGTGGCGTGGGCGCTTGGCGTTGGCGCAATTCTGATCTTCCTTGTGGAGCAGCTTCCCAAGCGGAACAAGGTCACGGGGCTGGACGCCATCACCCCCACCCTCGCCCTCGGCATCGGCTTCTTCCAGTGTCTGGCCCTCTGGCCGGGTTTTTCCCGTTCCGCGGCAACCATCATGGGCGGCATGATCCTCGGTGCCGAGCGCAAGACTGCTGCGGAATACTCCTTCATTGCGGCGGTGCCCATCATGTTTGCCGCAACCGGATATGACTTTCTGAAAAACATGCACCTGTTCAGCGTGGACGACCTGCTCTTTCTTAGCATCGGATTCGGGGTGTCATTCGTTTCGGCATGGCTAGCGGTCAAGAGCTTCATATTCCTTCTGGGCCGCATGACATTGAGACCTTTTGCAATCTACCGACTTGTGCTTGCCGGACTGGTGCTTTTGTACCTGGGTTCATAAAAAAATTGAGAAAACCTCAACTTTTCCCTTGCCAAGGCAGTGTAGAAGCGATAAACAGTCACCCGCTTCGGCGCACAGATGTGGCGGGGTAGCTCAGTTGGTCAGAGCATGCGGCTCATATCCGCAGAGTCGGAGGTTCAAGTCCTCTCCCCGCTACCACATGAAGATTCAGGCCCGCTCAGGCGGGCCTTTTTCTTTATTTCAAGATATTTCTGGCTTCTTCCCTTGCCAAAGGATGAAGTGTGATTATATCATTGAGTAATCCGAAAGGTTCTTTGAAATGGGGGCGCTCTGGTTTCGACGGGGATGGTTGAAGCCAAGGTTGCAGGTCGAGGTTGGCCGTGGCCTCGTAAAAAACGGCCAAGCACACAAGTGCCAACAATGACTACGAATACGCAATGGCTGCTTAGGCAGAGTTGCAACTGACTGCATTAGACAGTCACGATTCACTTGCTGACGCCTCATAAGCAGGCTGAATCGTCAATTCATGGGGCTAGCATCAAACGTTCGCCTTTCGCCTTTGATGTGAAACACTTAGGAAGGCTAGTCCGTCGGCCGCATGGGTCGGTGCAACCCGACGGGCGAATACTGATTCCGATCCTAAACCTGTAGACGCCTTGAGTGGAGCATTCTCGGACGGGGGTTCGACTCCCCCCGCCTCCACCAGAAGGACACTTCCTACCACCATTTCAGAGCGTTATCAGAGCAGGAGCAATCCTGCTCTTTTCGCGTATCCAACACTTACACACTTCTTACACACTCCATGTACGTGTGGTTAAAGGTGGGCAAGTCTTATGGGTACTGTCGGTGTCGCAGCTGCCGAGTGTGGTGGAACCTATCTTGTCCGTAATCCTTATTCATATTGTTTCAGAAGAATGGTGCCCAAAGACCTTCGCCAACGACTTGGCTTGAAGGAAATAAGGTACTCTCTTCGCACGACTCAAAGACACGCTGCCCGGAGCTTGGCTACCCGCATGGGCAAAGCAACCAGTCACCTATTCCAGAGCCTTCGGGCTTGCTGTAGCGACTGTGGCAATGGCAACGGAGATAGAAAGGATATGAGCAAATACACTCGCACCGACCTTCAGAGGATGATGCAAGCGCACCTGAAGGAAATACTTCTGGAGGACGAGGTAGACAGAGCTTCAGGCTTAAGGCGTAGGCCAATCGATCCCGCCACGGGGAACTATGAGTATGACAACCCCGGAATCATTGAGGCTTACGAGCTTCATATTCGTGAGCTTGAAGAAGGGAAGTACGATCGGGCAGTCAAACTCGTAGACTACTACCTTGAAGAGCACTCCATTACCGACATTGAGAAAGGTTCAGCGACCTACAATCTACTTTGCCGTGAAATGCTCAGGACGCAGCTTCGCGCTCTTGATGTAATCAGGCTCAAAGAGAGAGGTAGATACGATCAGGCAGACGAGCTTGAACAAGAGCTGACCACGCAACCACAGCAATCATCACCCCACTCCCACCATCAGGCTCATGCGGCCAAAGATGAACAAGGGCAAGTAGATAAAAGCATTCTCGCCACTACTCCCGCCTCAGACGAAGGTAAGTCTACCCCTCTTTCCAAGGTCATAGAAGAGTTCAGACAAGAACAAGTCAAAGCTGAAAGATGGTCCCCAAAGTCCGAAGCTGAAAACCTCTCCTGCTATCAGCTGTTCCTAGACTTCGCAGGGAACGACATAACCGTTGACCGCATCACCTACCCTCGCATCAGGGAGTACAAAACCGCTCTCCAAAAACTCCCTGCCAACATGAAAAAGTCCCCAAAGTACAGGGACAAAGGTATTCATGAGCTACTTCAGATGGACATTGAAAAGCCCATGAGTACAAACACGATCAACAAGTATTTGAATCGTCTAGCTACCCTGTTCAAGTACGCCGTAAAGAACGGTTGGATGAACATGAATCCGGCTGAAGGTATGGAACTTCCTCAGAAGCGTAGGGACGATGAACTGAGAGCAGTCTTTGATGAAAGCGACCTTCACAGACTCTTCCATTCACCAGAGTATGCCGAGGACCAGCACAAATACCCATACCAGTTCTGGACTCCCCTAATAGCTCTATTCACGGGTATGAGGCAGAACGAGATCGCACAGCTTCACCTTGAGGACATACGCCAACAGGATGGTATCTGGGTCTTCGATATCAACGCGAATGGACCAGACAAGAAGCTGAAAACGGTTAATGCGAAACGCCTGATACCTATCCATTCATTCCTCGCTGTTGACCTTCGGCTACCCGAGTACGTCCAATCTCTCAAAGACCAGAAGGAGGTAAGGCTTTTCCCTGAGATCAAGAAAGGCAGGGATGGCTATGCACAGACGATCAGCAGATGGTTCAATGGGAATAGCTCCACAAAACAAGGCTACAAGAACAAGTGCGGGATTGTATCCGACCTAGAGAGGGAAGGGAAAAAAGACTTTCATAGCTTCCGGCACACGCTCATCAATCACCTGAAGCAACAGCGGGTAGACGCTCAACTCCTACACGAGTTCGATGGGCACTCTACTCAATCCATGACGATGGGGAGATACGGTAAAAGGTATGAGCCTCAGCTTGTTCTAGATGAGATCGTATCGAAGATCACATTCCACAGGACGATTCCGCTAGATCATTTAACAGGTTCAAAGTGGGTTAGTACGATCTGAAGTTTCAGGCAGTAAAAAAAGACTAGAACATGATGTTTTTTACTAATCTACAGCCTTGATTTAGTAAAAAAGATGGTTTGAACATGTCGTTTTTTATATATTTGCAAAACATGTATAGTTCGTTGTTGATGTATAAGTTTTGTTTGTGCTAGCCCTCGACTCTTTGCAAGTACAATTCAAAGCAAGGAGACTATCACAATGCGGCAACAGCAAGAAATCATCATCCATGCACAGGACGGTAAATACCTCCACGCTGACGTTTCAGAGAAAAGCGTAGGCGTGTTCTCTGTATGGGATGGAGAAAGCCATTCAGAGCAAGTCCTTCCCGGTGCGCACATTGACATCTCATTCCTGATGGACCTGCCTACCCTCCAATCACAAGAGGAAAGAGAGCGGGTAGGAAAAGAGTTCAAGGCCATGCTCACGGAATGGGAAGAAATCAGGGACAAGGTAGTGGATTGGTCAGAGCGTATGCACCGGAAGATTCATCACTACGTGGGCCATACCAAAGAGGAAATCTTAGAGATGGATGGAGTCGTAGAAAACTACTCTGAGAGAGACATTGAATACTTCTACAACAGCCTCAGAGGGAGAGGAAGAGAAGCCCACAAATAGGCTCACGCACGCACACACAAAGAGAAGCAATCCATCCTGTGACTCGTCTTATATATATGAGAGGCATTGGTCGTGCGGGTAGAAGGAGTTGAAAAAGGCGTTTGCTACAACGCTGCCAAGACTACCTCTACCCGCGCAATCAGTGCCTTTTCTTTCGTCTATCCAGCCAACACATGAACACTATCTGCCACACAAGGCTTATCCGTGTACGGCACAGTATAGGAAAAAGGCTTCAGCTCTACGCCCAGTTCTTCCAAGACCTTGTTGAAGATCGGCCTTACCATCGCGAATCCGTACTTCTGATGGGCCTTGGCAACGGACATGTAGCCGGGTTCACATCCGTTATGATGGAACTTGTGTTCTACCTCTTCAATCCGCTGCTCCTGTTCACGTGTACGTTCTTCCAAGTGACGAAGCGCATTGAGCTGACCTTCAAGGATATCCAACTGGGACGGGGTAGCTGAGGGCGAAACGTACCCTCCGTTCTTGCGAATGGACGGCAGCACCTCAGAGGTTACCCACTTCTTGAAACGTTTGGCCTCGGGCTTGCGGGAGCGCAAGATCAGAGAGTAGAGGCCGGATTCGTTGATGATGAGGGATTGGCGGCCTCCACGATTCCCAATGTGGATAGTATCCACCTCATCAACATCAAGCACCTTACGGATATCACGGGTTTCAGTCCCAAGCATCTCACACACATCCTTCGCCACAAACCAAGGCTCTCCATCATCCTTACCAACTACAACACGGAGATTCCTGTTTGCTTCATTGAAGTAGAACGTGTCGATCTTCTTGTTGTTGTGTCTTGTGTTGTTGTTCATATTCATTAGAGTGCCGCCTCCTCTACTCCTACTGCGACACCAAGCTTTGTGGCCTGTTTGTCCAAAGTCTTCCACACCAAGAAGCCGCATCTCGGACCTTTCTTGAAGTCGTACCACTTATAATTGGAGTTGTAGTTTACATTGAAGCGATGCCAGAGTTCTACCAGTTCCTCCTCCGACTCGATGGTAATGACGAGTTCAAAGGGTTCGAACGTAGCAGGGGCGGGCAGTTTTTCGGTTCGTGTTTTCATTGTTTTAATGTGTCTCCTTCCAAGAGTTTCCTACATCGTAGTCCCCTGCCAGTTCACAGCGGAATGTAGGTGCGTAGTACAGTCCTGCTTTGCGTATAGCTTCACAGGCTACCTCTCTCCCTCTCTTTCACTCTGCTGCTGAGGCTGTTGAGGCTGTTGAGGTGAGTGCGATAAGGAAGTCTGAAGAAGAAAACAACTGAGGCTATTTGTGACGCATGAACAACATAAATCCCGACACAATCAGTCTGTGGAATTGAAAAAAACAGAGGAAGTCACTTTTGTGTGTGAGCACGAATTAATCCCTACTCGATTGGTCGGGAATCGAAAAAAATAGAGGAAGGTACTGTGAAAATACCTATCCTCTACTGAGAAAATATATGTGGTGGTGGGATTGATGGGCTGTAACGACGAATAAGACTTAGCAAGCGAGAGAAAGAGAAAAGAAGGTGACTACCCTCTCTCTATACTGGCAAAGGACGAGTGTTAAGATTTTAACACTTTACTACTACCAAAAGCAGATTAATGCATACACAGAGAGAGAGAGAGAAAACAGTCCTGCGTGAGGCTTCCACATTTGCCTCACAATCAATCCTGTCTCAAATCTGGACTACTAGCTCGTCTAAAGAATCCCAAGGCAACACAGAGCAAATTTGAAGGTTCTACGTTACTGCCCACCTACCTACCATCTCACCGTTGCCGACGTTGCCGTTGCCGCTGCTGTTCTCCCTTTGGTAGTAGTGGGATTGTTTTGGGTAGAGGTAGTAAGGGTACAGATCAGCTACAGAGGGCTAGATAGAGAGGCTAGACAGAGCAACTACGCACACCACTACAGGTATAGAATCTTAATAAGCATAGATAGAGGGTAGAGAGTGAAGGTATAACAGAAGGACAGGACTATACCTACACTTACTGCTATACCTTCACATAGAGACTACACATAGAAACTACACATACACTATACATATAACAGTTTCCTGAGGGTCCCTTTCCTCCTAAGATGAGGGGGCGAAATTATCCGAGTGATTTCAGCTAGTTGCGACGGCCTATAAAAGAGGGCTTTCTTGCTCTACCCTTACGCCCTCTTTTCCCTGTGTAACCCATTGGATTTACTACGTTATCAGCGAAAATCTTGAGTTCACGATCAAGGGCCTTCTGCTGCCACTTCTTCACGGCCTTCCCTTCATCACGAGCCATTGCTTCAACCCAGTAGACTACAGCTCCTGCAACTGAGAAGGGTAGATTCAACTCAGCAAGGACTTCACAGGCGCACTCCCTCCCCTCAGCTACAGCCCACATACCCATGAGACTTTCGAGGATTGGCTGTGTTGGACTTTTGTGTTCGAGGCAGACCCTATGTCGAAAAGGAAATCACAAAAGCTTACAGCGCAAATTTGAAGACAGTTTTCAATGTAAGATCAAATCAAATCTCTGCAACAGCTACGCAGATAGGTACAAAGCTACCACCTTTGCGTTGAATCCCTGACTTATGGTTTAAGTGTAGGACAGTATCCTATCCATTGCTCCTGAGTGCTAAATACAAAGTCTGTCTTGTCACTCCATACTCTTCCGCTAGAGCCTTTTTTGTGGCCCCCTCAGAGAGTCTTTCCCTGATCTTTTGAACCTGATTTGCGGTGAGTTTAGACTTGCGTCCGCAGTGAATACCTTTGCTCTGTGCTTGAGCAATACCTTCTCTCTGCCTTTCTTTAATGATTGATCTCTCGAATTGCGCTACAGCACCTATGGTTTGAAAGTAGAGGGTTTGGGTAGGATTATCCTCACCAGTGAACGTCAATCCCTCTTTGTGGAAGTGAACGTGTACCCCTTTTCCATTCAGGGTATTCACGATCGATTCCAAGTCCTGAAGATTACGGGCCAGACGGTCTATGCTGTGAACGTGGAGAGTATCCCCTTCTC
This sequence comes from Desulfovibrio oxyclinae DSM 11498, assembly GCF_000375485.1. Lineage (NCBI taxonomy): Bacteria > Pseudomonadati > Thermodesulfobacteriota > Desulfovibrionia > Desulfovibrionales > Desulfovibrionaceae > Desulfovibrio > Desulfovibrio oxyclinae. Next base: position 117,175 of record NZ_AQXE01000009.1, read on the forward strand.
TGACGTACTTCATACACTCTTGAAGCTGAGGCCGCTTTGTATCCTTTGCACTGGCCTTTTCCTCAAAGACCCTATCAAGTTCTACCTTCTCAAGCTGACGTTCGGTGTTCTGTACTACCGTGCTTACCCTGACGTATCCGATGTTCTGGCCTTTCCTTGGGGTGGTAGCGGCGGTCATGTATAGCTCCTCCCTTTTTCTGTCTCTCTTTGTCTGCCTCAGTGAGTGAGTGCGTGCGCGCGTGTGTCTACAAACCTTATAGACTTAAATAGACACCATGTCAAACAATTCAAAAACAGCCTTTCTACACACGGTGAAGACTGCTTTGCCAAGGTCCGACCAGAGAGTAAAGAAAGGTGTAGCTTGTTGGACAGGGTAGAGGGTATTATTATCTAGACAAATCCATAAAATGGAACACTAGATTAAGTTATACCAAGGTCCAAAAAGTAGCTCTCCATTAGACAAGCAACTCCATAAAACTGACACATAGCCACACACAATGTTTATCATTCCTAATTTTTACGCTGTTTTCACTGGACACGACCTCACGACTAGATGTAAAAATCTATCACCTTGTACGATAAATCAACTTAATCAACTACGTCGGGGAGGGGCCAACGTGAAGACAAGCTATTCTCTATACCTATTATTTACTCTGGCCTTCTTTGTGTCAGGATGTGCTACCGCTGAAAAGTTCCAAAAAAACATGGAAACTTGGGTCAACCAACCTGAGTCCAAATTACTATCGCAGTATGGCCCACCACACAGGGTGTATGAATCTGGTGGAGTAAAATATCTTACCTATGCCAACTCCCGAACTGCCGTTATTCCAGGAACAAACCCTAGCTATCAGAGTACAGTTATTGGAAACACAATCTACACGGACTCCTACGGCGGCACTCCTTCTGTCCCAGTGAACTTATCCTGCACCATTACTTTTGAGATTGTGAATGGCTATATCAATCGGGTTACTTGGCGTGGAAATAATTGTGTGGCTGAATAGAATCATGAAACACTTTCAAATGTCGAACGCTCATTGCTATGCACTAAAAAATAACACTAGCAATTTTATTGCGTGACAGCAAAAGTTGCAGCTTAATAGGCAGGACAGGTAAGCAAGTTTGGATCACTATATTCTTCAGGTGATTATCCTACGCAGCACATTAACCAATTTAGTGCCGTGAGGTGCATAGTCAAAGCATACAAGTAGCCCAAAGAGGAGAAGACGTAGAACGCATAGGGCTGCAGACATTTTGCCTCGCGGCCTCTGAAAATGGTAAGGGATCTTGCAGTTTATTTTTCTTTTAGGAAAAAAGAGACCCTATGGGGGAATGAGCCCTACTCATCATTTCGTACATGCCCTCTCAGATATTTTTGAGCATTTTATCCAAGGCCCCTAGACATGGTGCTACCTGATACTTGCCAACTCCCGCCCAAATATCTTACACAGGACTTGCACAATTTGAGGCTGATACGCGGAAAAGGCGAACAAGCCGACCTGCTCATAGCCCTTTGAAATCGTGTACGAATTACCTTCAAATGAGGTAGGTACGAAAGGGCAAATGTCCTCTTCCCCCCGCCTCCACCAGAAGGACACTTCCTACCACCATTTCAGAGCGTTATCAGAGCAGGAGCAATCCTGCTCTTTTCGCGTATCCATCACTTACACACTTCTTACACACGCCATGTACGTGTGGTGAAAGGTGGACAAGTCTTATGGGTACTGTCGGTGTCGGTGCGTGAGATGGGACGAGGCAGCGGTCTGTTTGCAGCAAGCATACTCCGGTGCGGTTCACGCTCTCCAGCTACAGCTTTCGGGCCACATAGACACCGTAACCGTAAAAGTCGCTGTACTGTTCGTACAGGGCGATCTCTTGCATTTCCATCGCGACAACCTTCTTGGCAGATTCACTGTAATCATGCCGCTCAAGAAAGGCATCGAAGTTGGCTGCCAATGGCTGATAGTAATTCTCGGTCCAGCAACTCCTGGGAAGGACAAAGAATCCCTCCAAGCTGTAGCCGTGCCTTTCGAGCACTTCGATCTTGGCCGAAGCAGGAGCAATTTCAGGGTACTCACTTTCCCAATATGATTGCAGCTCGGCTGGCCGGTCCCCGGTAAGCCACGTGATCTCGGAGACAACCAGCTTTCCGCCAGTTTTCAAGAAAGGACGCCAAGCCGCCACGCCTGCCTCAAAACCCATGTTGTAAACGGCCCCCTCGGACCAGATTACGTCAAACTGGTCCTGCGAAAACGCAAGAGCGTCCATGGAGCAGTTCAAAGTGGTGATGCTTCCTTCAACGCCCTCTCTTTTTGCCTTCTCCTGCAATTCCTCCAGAAATTCCGGCAGAAAATCAACGGCAACGATATTGGCATTCAGCGTCTGAGCAAGCTGAATGGTGGACGCACCCGTGCCACATCCTATATCCGCAACGTTTAGAGGTTTTGCGCTATCAAGCCCGGCAAGGGACAGAGCCAGCCTTGTTTCAGCCTCCCCTCCCGGGCCCTGCCTCAATCCCTTTCGGTGCAGATCCACCAGCAAAGAGAGTTCGTCCATATCAACAATCCTTACACGCTGTTTCGCAACAGACCTCCGGCTCGCATCCTACGATGAAACCGGAGGTCATTTTTTGAAATAATGCCAGATGGGAACCGACCCAAGGGCGGCTTTCCTACCTGCCGAACACTTTCTTGAGAATCTCGGAAGTCCGCGCGACAGGGTCCTTGCGGATACTGCGCTCCTCTCGCTCCATTATCAGGAACAGGCCATCCATGGCTTCCTCGGTCACATATCCCTGAAGGTCAACACCGCTCCCGCCGAAACCGGCCATGCGGGCTGCCGAAGTCATTTGGGAATAGTATCGCGTGACATTGACCGAGTCCATGGCCTCGGAAACGATGGGCCGTATACGCTCTCTCAACCCGTCCGAGGCATTACGCCTGAAGAAGTCGGTCGCGGCCGTATCGTCACCCTCAAGAATGCCCCGTGCATCCTTGAAGCTCATATCCTTCACCGTCTGCTTGAAGATATCCAGCGTTTCGGGAACAGCCCTCTCCGCAGCGCGGTTCATGCTCTTGACGAATGAATCGGCAAGCTCCTCCTGGCCTGCAAGCCGCAATGCACTCTCGACTGTGCCGAGACTTTCCGGCATCGGGATTCGGACTTCCGGATTATCAAGGTATCCCCTCTTTTGCCCGAGGAAATCCACCGACGCCTTTGCCGCTTTTTCCAGCGCGGCGCGAAGCCCCTGTACAATCTCTGAGCGGCTCAGATCACTGCCTGCAGCCCCTTTATCCGAGGTGGAGTCCTCGTAAAGATCCGTCGCCTTGTCCATGACATCCGCCCATCCGGCGAAGGACGGTTGAACAAAAGCACAGACGCAAAACAAAAGGATTGCAATACCGAGCATTTTTTTCATGGAACGCTCCCGGTAAAAGGATGTTAAAATCTGTAGCCAACGCGAAGCCCGAGGGTGTCGAGTCCCTCATTGGCGGCGCCTGTTCCGGCATTGGAATAATGTTCCACCTGCAAGGATATATTGTAGTTCTCGTTCAGGCGGTACCCCAAGGCGGCTCCAAGACGGAACAGGACATCCGACCCCATGGATTTCCGATCCGGGTCATCCGTAACGTTTCTTCCGTCATGCAATGCACCGCCGAGATTGGCGTCCACAAAATAATTATCGAGGAAATCCCACTCCCAGGTGAATCCTCCGTAATAAAAGGAAGTATTCCCTTCAGTATTGACCGTCGCCCCGACATGAGGGCGGGGAGACCAAAGAGATTGGAGGATATCTGGAGCCTCGAACAACACTTCGGCGTTCAGATCGACACCATCCTCGCGGTTGAAGCTGACGAAGTCGATATCATGGGAGTAGATTCCGCCACGCACCTCGGAAACCGGTCCCTGAGCGTTAGCCAGCACCGGGAGTAGCGAAAGGACAAGTGCCGCCACGATTTGTTTTATGCAGTTCCTCATTTTATCTCCTTACGCACACACCCACATCCCGTCAACTTGAGCTGAACGACATTATTGTTTGAATCTGCTCCAGCCTTCCCCATTGACAAAAAGGCAATCCTTTTTATTGGTAAATGTGAAGACACACCAAACCCAAGGAGGGAGTCAATGGATATGACGAAGCTCAATCCGTGGAACTGGTTGAAAAAGGAAGAAGAGCAGGAACAGTCCATGCCAGCCCGCACAAGCGAGGTGGAACCGCATACCTCCAACCCTCTCAAAAGCCTGCATGATGAGGTGGACCGACTGTTCGACTCCGCTTTCCGGGGGTTCAACCGCCACTCCTTCTTCGGAGGAAGCGACGTGTTCAAGCCCAAAGTGGATATCGTCGGTTCCGAAAAGGACTACACCGTCACCGTGGAACTGCCGGGCATTGATGAGCAGGATGTGAAGATTGATCTGATGGGAAACAATCTGGTCATCAAGGGCGAGAAAAAACAGGAAGAAAAGACTGAAGAAGAAGGATACTATCGCGTTGAAAGGCGTTACGGCTCTTTCCAGCGCGTACTGGACCTTCCGGACGACGCCGACCGTGAAGGCGTCAAGGCCAATTTCAAAAACGGCATTCTGACCGTGACCATGCCTCGGCTGAAGGTCGAGCACCATGAAAAGAAAAGTATTCCCATCGAATAACTCTCGCAGCAAAAAAAGCCCCGGCTCTGCCGGGGCTTTTTTAATACCTCAAACCAACACGGTCTTTCAGTGCAGCAGGGACCTGACACGGGCTATTTCGAGTAACAGGGAGTCCTTGTCCACGGGCTTGGCTATATATCCGTTCATGCCGACCCGAATGAACTCTTCCTTGTCCCCCTTCATGGCGTGCGCCGTCATGGCGATGATGGGCACCTCATGGTCCAGAACATCGCTGCTCTCGTCGCGAATGATGCTCGTGGCCGACATTCCATCCATCACGGGCATCTGGATGTCCATGAGAATGCAGTGATACCTCTCGCTCTGGAGCCGTTCCACTGCTTCCTGACCGTTTGTTGCCACCTGCACCACAAATCCTTCCTTCTCCAGCAGACGTTTGGCCATGAAGCTATTCACGCGCTCGTCCTCCACCACGAGAATCCTGATACCCTCTTCCGGGGCAGAGGAAGCCGGTTCCTGCTCGGACTGCATGTCTTCCTCTTCAACGGCGCTTCGATGCGCAGGCTTGACGTTCACCGTGAAGAACACATCCGTGCCCTGCCCCATGCGGCTTGAAATGCAGATATTACCGCCCATGAGCGTCACCAGCTTGCGCACGATGCCAAGCCCGAGCCCGGCTCCCTGATAGCGCCGCGAGTACGACCCGTCCACTTGGGAAAAGGCTCTGAAAACCACATCGAGCATACTGTCGGGTATTCCCATGCCTGTGTCGGACACACGGAAGAAGATACGTGCCGAGCCGTCGGGTGCGCGCCTCTTGAGTGAATAGGCTTCAAACGTAATCTGCCCATGGTTCGTAAATTTGAGCGCGTTGCCGATCAGGTTGATCAGGATCTGGCGAATCCGCCCCGCGTCGCCCACAAACGTAGCGGGACGATCGTCCACGGTCTCCCAGTCGAGGAATACACCCTTGTCTCCGGCCTGCTGCCTGAAAACGCTGCCGACATCATTGAGCAGTTCGGCAAGGTCGAACACGTCCTCCTCTATTTCGAGCTTCCCGGCGTCCACCTTGGAGAAGTCAAGAATATCGCTGAGAACGCGCAACAGGCTTTTGCAGGAGGAGAGGGCCGTATTGATGTATTCGCCCTGTTCATTGTTCAACTCGGTGGATTTAATGAGCTGAAGCATACCCATCACACCGTTCAGGGGCGTGCGGATTTCGTGGCTCATGTTGGCAAGGAACTCACCCTTGGCCGTATTGGCGCTCTCCGCCGCCTCCTTGGCAAGAATGACCTCACGCTCCATGCGCTTTCTTTCGGTGATATCGAACGTAAGCAGGATAACCACCTGCCGACCATCAATCCAGTTGGACGAAGCCGCCTTGTTCAGGACAAACTCCTTGTGGCCGCTTACGAAGTCCTCCCAGCGCGTCTGCCGCGCACTTGTACTTGCTTCCTGTATGTGCCCTTTCCATCGTTCAATAAGCTCTTTGGCTCCGTCCTCGCCATGGGACAGAGTCAGCATACGTTTATTGAGGAAAAGCGGTTCCCGGGTAGCAGGGTCGATGACCGATATCCCTGCTTCAATGGAATCGAAAATGTATATGAGGGTCTGGTTCAGCCTCTTCAACTCTTCCTCGGCCTGCTTACGCTCCGAGATATCGGTGATAAACGCAAAGGAGTGAGGCGGTCCCCCTTCAGCCATTTCAAGCGTAGCGGCACTGACGATACTCTGGAGCACGGAGCCGTCGCTGCGGCGGAAGCTCAGTTCGTAGACCCGCTCGTTCTGGACGGTAATCAGTTCCACCTGATCGTAATAACGATCCACATCGGAAGGCTCCACGAAGTCCTCAAAGTTGCGTCCGAGCATCTCGCTGCGATCATAGCCGAGCATTTCCGTAAGTTTGCGGTTCACATCCACTGTACGATGGTTGTCGTCCACCAGCCAGTATCCTTCGGAAGCACTTTCAATGAGTTTGCGATGCATTTTTTCGCTTTCAACAAGCGCCTCCTCCGCACGGCTGCACTCCTGAAGACGGCTTTGCAACTCACGTTTCTTTCGCATCAGCATTCGCGAGAGCACTATGACCGCAGCGAGCAGGCACAGTCCGACACCGACTCCGACCACGATATACCAACCGTACGCCGCCCAGACATCCAGAGGCCGCTTAGCAACCTCGCCGGTCACTCCGAACCATTTGTCATATATCTGGTCGTACTCGCCGGATTCCTTGATGATGGACATGCCCTCATTAATGCGGGCCAGGAGCATGGGTTCGTCGCGGTTCACTGCAATGCAGTATTTCCTCGGTTCGATGGGCGCACCAACGGATGAAAGCGTTGTCAGCCCGAGTTTGCGGACCAGATATTCACCCTGAAGCTTCACCAACAACGCGCAATCATGCCTGCCCGAAGCCAGAAGCCGCAGGGCATCCTCCTGATTGGCCACGGAAATAATCGCTCCCGCGATATCCCGGCTGATCAGATAATCGTGCATGATATCGCCGAGCTGGACAACGATCTCCTTGCCGACGACATCGTCGAGACTGTGGATTTCAGAGCCTTCACGTACGAAAATGGCGTGGGAAAGAACCAACTGGGGGGTGGAAAAGTTGACGAGACGGTTACGGGATTTGGAGTAGAACATCCCGGTCACGCCATCGACGCGACGGCTTTCCAGCTCTTTGCGAACCTGACTCCATTGGTCGAGTTCAATACGGATATCCAGATCCATCACCCTGGCAATTGCCTTGATGATGTCGATATTGAACCCTCTTGGCAGTCCGTCCTCGTCTAAAAATTCATACGGGGGATACTGCTCATCCCCTTTGAACAGATAGGACTTCGCCATTGACGGCCCTGCGAGTGCAACACAGGCGAATGCGAGCGCCACCGCAAAAAGAAATCGGCCATGAAATCGAGTACGCAAGGGTTACCGCCCATCTTCGTGTAAATACACCTGAAACGTTAGCAACTAGAGCACAATTGACCAACAATTGCAATCGGACATCTCACGACAATAATTGCAAAATGACCTCATTTGAAGCTAACTTGGTATATATGGAGCCAGTTTTTCATTCTTTAAGGGGAAGATGTTGATGGTCCGCTTGCCCAAAGTCCTTTTTCTCATGCTGATGACCTTTCTCGCAGGCTGCGGAGAAAGCGAGTTCAGAATAGGCTTTTCCGCCCCATTGAGCGGACACTACGCGGAAATGGGCAGACAGGGAGAGATGGGGGTTCTGTTGGCAGTGGAGACCCTCAACGCCCGTGGAGGCATCATGGGGCGCCCGGTCAAACTCATCGTGCGCGACGACGAAGGGACGCGCTCCGGCGCGGTCAAGGCGGACATGGAACTTGCGGAAGCGGATGTATGCGCCATCATCGGGCACATGACAAGCTCCGTTGCCATGGCCACCCTGCCGCTCATGAAACAACACGGCATACCCTACATCTCCCCCACCGTATCAACACCCCACCTGACCGGGATCAAGGACCTGTTCTTCAGGGTTCAACCGGAGAACACGGAGTGGGCAGCAGGACTGTCCACCTTCCTCTTCACCCATACGGACGTGCGCAGTCTCCTGCTTGCGGAAGACATCGACAATTCCGACTATACCTTCACGGTCAACGATGCCATTGCCACGAGCTTCCAAAACGATGACGGCAAGATAATCGGACGGATGCAGTTTTCAGCTCGGGACAACCACTGGATCAAACAGCTCATCCACGGCGTTGAGCGAACTCGTCCCGACGCCGTGGTTCTGGCCGCGTCAGCACACGATTTCGCAGAATTCGCCAAGGCGTTCAGGCCACGCTTTCCAGACACGATGCTTGTCATGAGTTCATGGGCCGTTACCCCCGGCATGATCAAGCAGGCAGGACAGGCGGCCGAAGGAGTCATCTCGGCAATAAGCTACACGGATGACAACAGCCACCCGGATTTTCTGGATTTCGTAAAGCGTTTCAAGAAAAGGTTCGGCATTCGGCCCGGCTTTGCGGCGGCGCGGGCCTACGATGCAATGCTCGTGGTGGCTACCGGTCTGGAAAAAGCCGGGGGAGACCCTGACGCCCTGCCCCGCAACCTCGCTCCCATGCTGAAGGTTCCCGGCGTTACGGGAACCTTCGATCTTGACGAGTACGGGGACGTCAAACGCCCCGTTTACATTCTTAAAGTCGAGAACGGGCGGTTCAGGACTCTTGAGATGCCTTGACTGAAGGCAGGTCTTCTCCTTCCATACCGCGTTCAAGCAGCATGTCGGCCAGAGCCTGATACTTGGAACCGTGCACCTCCGGCAGACAGTCATCGGACATCAGCGCCCAGATGAATCGTGCAATATTGGAATTGCAAACGGAAGTATGGGAGTTGTGCACGCTCGCCAGCTTGCCTTCAAGCATCGGACGAAAGGCGACATCACCGGTAAAATCGAACACGACATCGATGGACATGCCCATCTCCACCAGCTCATCCACGTCCACTATCTCAATGCCGTTTTCCCGCGCCAACAGCTTGCCCGCCGTATCGTCGGGTTCTATGACACAGCGGATGCCGATACGTTCGTCCTGCTTGTCCAGAAGCTGTTCCAGAAATGCGGTTCCAACCCTGCCGAGCCCCACGATGGCGAGGTTGTGGTCTTTCATGAATCCCCCCATGGTATCGAGCCCGCGTTACCGAGGTGTCCCGCCTTGGTGTGCGGCAGCACGCTGCAGGCCCGTACAGGCTGATAGCAAAGAAACGGCAGCACAGTAAAGGCAGCTTGTATGGAAAGATCGGTAGATGGCTACCAGGTACGATAATTGTCGGGAAGAATGAAAAAATCCACACGCCGGTTAATGCGGCGGTTGGCTTCGGTGGTACTGGGAAGGATTGGTTTTGCGCTGGCGTATCCCACGGCTTTGAGCCGGTCCGGATCAAGGCCCGAGTGTTCGACGATCCAGCGCAGACATGCGGCCGCCCTTGCCGCGGAAAGCTCCCAATTGGAACGGAAGACCCCGGAAGTAGGTCTTTCCCCGTCCGTATGCCCGCGAATCACGCAATTATAGGATTCGCGCTCCTGCAACACCTCGATGACGCCGCCAAGAATACGTTCGGCCTCCGACCGGTTGAGCTCGGCGGACCCTTTCGGAAACAGCGCTGAGTTGCTCACACGGAACATCACACCGGATTTTTCGTTGCTGACTCTTGCGGTCTTTGTCAGGTCCTTGGCCCGTATGTACTCTTTGAGACGCACGCCTATCTCGACAAGTTGCCGGTTCTCGGCCTTCCTGTCCTCGAATGTGAGCTTGGTTTGTGCATAGGGAATGTTTGTGACCATTTCGTCCTTCTGCACACCCATGGACTCCTGAATGGCACCCATGAGAATCTTGAAGTTCTTGATGTCCTGCGTGGTAAAGGAAAGAAGAAGAACGAAAAAGCACAGCAACAACGTGACCATGTCGGCAAAAGTCGCCATCCACGGCGGAATCCCCTCCTCCGGTGGAGGCGGTTCAGGGGCCTTTCTGGCCGGAGCAGGCTGCTGGGCCTGAGGATTCTTGTCGGATGCCATGATGTCTGTATAGGCCCGCTACCAGGCATCCCGCTGCGGCATGTGCAGGTAGAATTCCACGCGCTGGTTTTTGAGCCTGTTTTCCTTGCTGTCGTTCGGCACGGCAGGGCGCGTATCCGCGTACCCCACGGCCTTGGCCCTGTTGATCGGGAAATTGCCGTTTTTCAGAATGTAGTCCAGTGCAACCGCAGCCCGTGCCGCGGAAAGCTCCCAGTTGGACGGATACATGCCGCCTGTCACCGGCACATCATCGGTATGACCACGAACCACCAGATTCAGCCGGTAATCCTTGAGAAGCTTGATTATCTTATCCAGAACGTCTCCGGCATCGGATCGAAGGCGAGACGAATTCGGTTCGAATAGACGGCTTGCTCTCGTGTTGAAAATGACCCCGTCACGGTCAGAGGTCACGCCCATGCCCTTCTTTAACTCACCGTCGTCATCCTCGAAAAGCGACTTGATGCGCATGATCACGCCAAGCAACAACCGTTCGTCCTGATTGATCCTCGATATGGCCTTCTGCGCCTTCTTCGAGGTGCTGAACATGGCCATGTCTTCAGACTTGGCGCGCACTTCCTGAACACCGAAGGCATCCTTAAGGGAACCGAGCGCGTCACGGAATTTCTCGACATTCTGGTTGGCAAACGAGAGCAGCAGCACAAAAAAGCACAGCAGCAGCGTCATCATGTCGGCGAAGGTCGCCATCCATGGTGGTAGCCCCTCATCCGGCGGAGGCGGCTGCGCTTTCTTTCTTGCTTCGCCCGCTTCATCGGACATGCAAACAGACTCCCGAAGAAATGGTTATGCACTCTCGTCGCGAAGCGCCGGAGAGAGAAAGGCCTGAAGCTTTTCCTTCACCACCGAAGGATGGTCGCCCTTCTGAATGGACGAAACCCCTTCCATCATGATCTGCATGAACAGGGCCTCTTCCTCCGAGCGGTCCTCAAGCTTCTTCGCAAGAGGCAGGAAGATGACGTTGGCAAGCACCGCGCCGTAGAACGTGGTCAACAGCGCAACGGCCATTGCCGGACCGATGGTCGAAGGGTCTTCGAGGTTTTGCAGCATGTTCACGAGACCGATGAGTGTCCCGATCATCCCGAAAGCCGGGGCCATGGTGCCAAGCCCCTTGAAAACACCCTGCCCGGTGCGGTGTCGTTGTTTCATGAAGTCCAGCTCAATCTCCATGACGGACCGCACAAGCTGTTCGCTTGAGCCGTCCACGACCAGCATGACGCCTTTCTTGAGGTACGGGTCCTCGATGTTCACCTTTTCCAGTGCCACGAGGCTCTCACGGCGAGCCTTGTCCGCGAGTTCGGCAATGGTCTGGATGATATCGTTGGGGTCCGGCGGCGCAAAAAGAACCGTCTTGAGGCCGACCTTGAACGTCCCGATGACGACCTTGAGCGGAAACATGACGAAAACCGAGGCGAACGTACCGCCAATGACGACGACCACAGAGGGGATATCCACGAATCCGCCGGGGTTCCCGCCGAGAATGATGGTCGTCACGATAAGGCCAAAACCGCCGACAATGCCGATAAGAGTTGCAATATCCATAGAGTCGCTTACTTGATGGCGGCTGGATCGCCGATTTTCACTTCACCGTCTTTGTAATAGAAAAAGACGTCTTCAAGATCTTCCTGCACCTTATGATAGGCTGGGCCGATACTGATCTCAACGCCTGACCTCACCCGCCCCGGGACCATCACCTTGCATTCGTGAAGCTTTTCAGTCCTGCGCACCCCTTCCCAGAGTCGGGCGCGCTTGGCCATGCATTCACGAATCTGCTTTTCGGTTTCCTCAAGCTTCGGGGCATGATCCTTGGCGGGAAAGCCACCCTTTTCGATCTGATTCCTGCTGTGCTTTGCGTCGGCCCGGAGTCGCTTCAGCCGTGCATGCAGATTGGTATCCACAAAAAGCATCATGGGATGATACCCGAGCAGGATGGACATGTCCGCATCCAGCCCGCCGCCGAGCTGCTCCCCTACATAGACATACTTGTGGCAATAAACCTCGCTGCCCTGCATTCGACCGCCGACGGCAAGCCGTTCGCCGCAAAAGACCTTGCTGTGCATGATGGAACCGCGAACCAGAACGTTTCGCTTGCTCTTGAGGGTGGCCATTTCGCAAAAAGACAGCTTCATGTCGCCGCCGGATTCAAGAAAGGCGCGCCCCTGTCCTTTGACGCCGCCACGGCACAAGAGCTGATCATGCGTCCTTACAGTCGCCCCTTCCAACTGCCCCTGGATGTCGATATCCTTGGCATGGACGTCGAATCCGGCACGGATGGAACCATAGACATTCAAGGAGCCGACAAAACGGATATTGCCGGTATTGAAGTCGAGATCACGCCGAACGTTCAGGGTCTGCTTTACGGTAATCCGCCCGTCCATGTAGAGAACGTAGCCGTTGACGGCGGCATAGAGCTTTTCCGGCTGACTTCGCCTCAGGCCAGTCCCTCTGCCGGCAGGGAACACGCCTTCTTCCAGAACAAATCGTTCTTCCAGCTGCTTGGCCTCTTCCTCGGAGACTTCCACGAGCTCGGCAAGCAACTGTCCCTCCACCACGTTCTGGACGTAGTCGAGCTGATAATGATCCACACTCCCATCCTCGTGCTTTCGGGGCTGAAGACGGGTGTAGTCGAAATCAGGGTCGAAATGATGCTTCAGAAAGAACGGCATTGGCCCCTAGTCGTCTTGAGAACAGGTTGCAGTATTGTTCAGAGATGTAATTATCAAAGACTATTTGAATTCCCCCATTTCGTCAACGGCTTGCACCGACGACAACGCCAGCGACCAAAATCCAATCGCCTGTAATAAAAAGAAAAACCGGATCACTCCGGTTTTTCATGCACTCCACGTTTCAAACTATCGTTCGGACGGGAAATAAAGATGCACACTGGATCGTGTCAGGAATTCCTCATAATGGTTGGCTTTTTTCATTTCCTTATCAAATTGCCACTTTCTGCTCTCTTGCATCTGCTGGTAGGTAAACAGTGCACCGAAGCCGGAGAGCAGTATAATCATCAGCATCAGTCTCAATGCCATACCTCCGGTACAATTTGCCCGCCCTGCTGACTAGCAAAAAGCATTCCCGAAGTCCCAAAAAGTCGAAACCAACGACCTTCAACATTCAGGTTATTAAAATCAATAAAAGAAGCATCTTAAATTTTCTCTAGAAAAACTCTAATACCATTCGACGCCTTATAGGTCATTCTTCTGGACTTCATGAGGCAGCTTTTTCCACCACAGATGGCCGATTGGCGGCACCTTGCGGGCCGGACATAATCTCTGCCGAATGAAAAAAGCGATTCGGTTGTATACATCGACATCACAACCTAAAGAACAGCAGGCTTGCAGCCGATAAGGTGTACAAGGAAAACCTGTAATGGGTTATTCATGTTTAACCAGGGAGGGAAGATCATGAATATCCCGGAATTGAACAACACCATCGGTACCGGGAACTCTCGCGAGGGGGGCGCTGCCCACCCGCGCACTGAGACGGAAAAGGCAACCTCTAGTCCCCGTACAGCGACAAGGACAGACGCTGCGGGAGAGCGGAAACAGCCTGAACTGAGCAAAGACGAAGCAATCAAGCTCGCCGGCGAAATCCAGAGCAAGCTACAGGAAGGCAACGTCAACGTAGCCTTCAAGGTGGATGAAAATCTGGATACAGTTCAGATCGAACTTCGCGACGATGCGGGGAATGTCGTCCGCAAGATTCCGAGCGACGACTTTCTGAAGCTGTCGAAGAATATTCGAGAAGGAAGACCTACCGGCTTCCTGAACCGCTCATACTGATTCCTGAACCTCGGCCACTTGCTTTTCTCCCTCCGATGCTGCATCATGTTGGTGCAACATCGGAGGTCTGCCATGTCCGACATCAGTTTATCGAACAACAGCGTTCAGGCCATGGGCTACGATTCCCAGATCAGGCCGATCGAACTGGAATCCACGTTCATGCAGGCGGAGGGTGCGGAGATCGATACCGCACGGACCAAGACGGACTCCCCTGACGTGGAAGTTGCTCCGAGGAATACGGGGGAGCACGTGGATACCACGAACGATCCCAACACCCGGCGACTCAACGCCATGTTCATGGAAACCGGCGTGGGGTCCATTACCGAGCGTTTGGCCTGACGAGTTTTCACACAACGCAATAATCCTCCTGACGGCTTTGCCGTCAGGGGGATTTCTTTTCCTGTGATTCAGACTATTCGCAGTCCGTGCAAATATTCTGAACTTCTTCCACTATCTCGATAACCTTGCGCAGCTGCTCTTCCGGCACCGCTCCTTCGACCTTTACGCCGTTGACAAAGAACGTCGGCGTACCGCTAACGCCGAATCCGGCGCCTTCTTCGGAATCCGCCCTGACGCGGGCCTTGAGCTCGTCACTCATCATGTCCTTCTTGAGTTGCTGCGCATCAATGCCCAGTTCCTCGACAATCTCCATGACCACCGGCTCGCCCTTCTCAAAAATCTGCTGCTGTACTTCGAAAAGGCGTTCACCAAATTCCCAGGCCTTTTCCCGATCCTGCTCGGCGACGGCTTCATACATGAGCGCCAGCCGATACGCGTTCTGATTTCTGGGAGAATGTTTGAACACGACGCGAACCTTGCCGTCCGATTCTTCAACGATCTTGTTTACGGTCCTCGCGCCCTTGGAACAGTATGGGCAAAGGAAATCGGAATATTCCACGATGGTGATCGGAGCATTCGGATTGCCGAGAAACGGCCTGTCATCAGATATTTCAGGACTCACCGGATCAGCCGCCTGCATCCGCCACTGGTCAACCCTTTGCAAAAGGCGACGCTCCTTGGCACCCTCTTCCACAAGTTCCAGAAGCGCCATCTTGTCCTGCTTCAGGGCTTCAAGAACAAGAGACGGATTATCCCGAATGGTCTGTTCAACGGTCTTTTTGGAGGCGGTGGCGCAACCGGCAAGCAGCACGCCCACAGCAAGCACCATTACGAAACGAAGCTTCATATGTATCTCTCCCAAAAGAAAAGCGGCCCCGGAGAAACCGGAGCCGCTTGTTTTCTATTCGATTGCTACCACTTCTGTTCTCGCTGCTTGGCAAGGGCGGCTTCCTGCTCTTCCCAAGTGGTGAAACCAGCGTGACGCAGTGCGTCTTCCACGGTGTGGCTCCAGTCCCAGGATGCGTAGATCACCGGCTTGTGGAACATGCCGCGGAACTTCTGCATTTCCTGGCGGTAGAACTCTTCTTTCTGCGTCTCGATGTTGTCGCGCAGCTGTTCGCTGAAACGGTCGAGTTCGCCTTCATACCATTCCATGAAGTCGTCGGGAGTTTTGTAGCGCTTGAGAATGTGGCTGTAGCCATTTTCGTCAAGCAGCTTTCTCAGACGGTTCATGTGCTGGGTAGAGAGCCACTTGCCCAGATCGCGGGTCGGGATGTTCTCGGCCTCCAGCTTGGCGACGTCTTCCTTGGTCTGGTGATAGGTATCCGGGACTACCGAAGCGGAAACGATACCGGCGATGGAGACGAGGCCGCGCAGGATGAGGCTGTTGGAAACGCCCTGCCCGCAGAAGCCGACCTTCTTGCCATATTTCTGCCCTGCAAAGATGGTGGACAGGATTGCCCAGACCACTGCGGGATCTTCTTCATCGTAGATGTGCTGCAGACGCGAATTGTCGCGGTCCGTTGCCAGCACCATCTGGGTCATGTCATTGGAGCCGATGGAGAAGCCGTCAACTTCTTTCAGGAATTCCTTGCAGAGCACGGCGTTTGCCGGAATCTCGGACATGAGGATGACCTTGAGGCCGTCCTTGCCGGATTCCAGATTGTGCACCTGCTTGAGGTAACGCTTCATGCTGCGGGCTTCTTCGAGGTTGCGGACGAACGGGAACATGATGTGCAGGTTCTTTCCGCCGAACATGCCGCGCGCCAGCTTGAAGGCTTCCAGTTCCCAGTCGTGGATATCGCGGGAAACACCGCGGTAACCCATCATGGGGTTGTCTTCATGCCCTTCGAAGAGCGAGCCGCCCACGAGGTTGCGGTACTCGTTGGTCTTGAAGTCGGTGGTGCGGTAGACGATGTCCTTTCCGTAGAAGGCCATGGCGAAGAGAGCCAGTCCCTGTGCCAGTGTCTGGATGTAGTTTTCCTTGCCGGTGCGGTATCCGCGAGACTCAAGCAGCTTGCGGATGCGTTCGGAAAGGGTTTTCACCTCGTCCATTTCGGACTTGAGGCCCATCTTGAGCGCCACTTCGCGACGCAGCTCAGCCACCTTGTTGATGTAGCCGGTAACTTCGGGGTCGTTGGCAACCTGTTCCACGGTACGCTTGACGTCATCCTTGTGGTCGCGCCATGCCTGCCACGCTTCAGTGTCGCGCTGATCCGGAGCACCGTCGAGAAGGTCGGTGTAGCCGAGAATGACGGCAACGTGAGCTTCAAGGTCCACGGAGGTCTTGAGCACGTCGAGTCGCTCGGTAGCCATCTCGATGTGGGTGTCGAGCTTCTTGTCCAGTTCGCGAAGCTTGCGATGCAGCGCCAACACTTCGTCGGTGCCGCGGGCTCCTTCCTGATCGGAGAGGGAATCCATCTTCTGGGTCAGGCCGGTGATGCGGCCCACGTATTCGCGCAGCTTCAGCGGCAGCGCGATGAGGCCGTCCGCCAGCTGCTCTTTCATGACCTTGGTCAGGCGAGCGTCCATTTCGGCGAGTTGCTTGCTGACGAGATCATTGAGGGTATCATTGTCGTATGCTTCGAGCGCCATCGGATGAACGCCGATGTTGCCAAGCATGAACTCGGCACGCAGCAGGCCGACCTCGAAGTCAGGCACGTTGCGCAGGCGGGAGAGGAACAGAGCCTGTCCCACGTCGGCCAGGATCAGGCCGATCTTGGTCTTGGTCTCGGGAAGCGCGCTGATGTCGATTTCGCCGCCGACCTCCTCAAGGGGAAGCTGGCCGCGGTAGACCTTGCCGCTGGAACCGTCCACGGTTATTTCCTGCCCTTCGAGAGAGCGCAGGACTTCGAGACGCTGCAGGCCGATGATCGCTGGAATGCCCAGCTCACGGGAAGTGATGGCCGCGTGACTGGTATCGCCGCCAACGTCGGCGAGAATGGCGGAGGCGATGCGCATACCCGGCACCATATCCGGGTCGGTGCGTTCGGCCGCGAGGATGTCGCCCTTGTTCACCTTGTTCAGCTCAAGAGCGGAACGCAGGAACTTGACCACGCCCTGCCCCGCACCACGGGACGCGCCATTGCCTTCGAGGATGACTTCCGCGCCGACCTTGGCTTTCTTGTCCACTTCGAGGCGCCGCATGAATATCTTGTGCGGATGCTGCTCGAATTCTTCGTTCCAACGGGTCTCCGGACGAGCCTGCACGAACCACAGACGGTCCGAAGCGTCGATGCAGAACTCGGTGTCCATGATCATGCCGCCGTAGGCCTGAGAGATGTTGCGCACGCCGCGCGCCACTTCCTCGGCCTGGGCAATGGACAGGGACCAGCGGAAGACGTCGTTTGCGGGCACCTTCACGCTGTTGGTTCCGGAGCCGTCTTCCTTGTAGACGATCTTCTTTTCCTTGCATCCCATGTAGCGCACGACGACTTCGTTGCCGCCTTCGCGCTGGAACACGTAAAACTTGTCGGGGGTGACCATGCCGCCCACGACCGCTTCGCCGAGGCCGTAACTGGCATCAATGGAAACGAGGTCATTGCGGTCGGTTCCGCGGCAGCCGGTGGCGGTGTCGGCGCTGAACGCGGTACCGGAGATCACCGGATTGATCATGCGCATGATGCACACGGAAAGGGAGGTGTGCTCAATGGCCCACTCTTCCTTGGCCTTTTCGGCAATGGAATCGTCACCGGTACGCTCCGCGGTCATGATCGCATCGAGGATGGCCTCGCGGCGATAGGTCATGGAACGCAGGTTGTACGCGGAAGAGCAATCCCAGTGATAGGCTTCAAGGCAGGACTCCTCGCCCACGATGTTCAGGTAGGTATCCTGAAGCCCGGCGAACGCTTTCTTGCGGCTGTCCTCGCCTGCTGCGGAGGAACGCACGGCAACAGGAACGTCATCCAGTCCCGCTTCCTTGCAAATGGAAGAATACGCGCCGCGGACTTCCTTCTTGACGTCCTCGGGCACCTCAACGGAGAGGATCGCGGTCTGCACGAGCACGGAGCGCTTGCGCAGCTGGTCGATACCTTCAGGAGAGGTGGCAAAGCCCTCGACCACGTTATTGATGAACGTTCTGAGCTTGATGGGGGTTCCGCTATGAGTCTCCGTGGCTTCGCGCACCTTGGCGCCGAGCCTGCGGACGAACTTCTGGAGGAATTCGGAATCCTTGTTCGTATCGTCGGACGCCCAGTCGATGGCGTTGTACTCTTTATCCACGATAGACCGGACAAGAGAGGCGTGCACCTTGGTCTCGTCCAGGATCTTGTGGAAACAGATGGATGAAATGGCTCTGAACTCCGGAGCCCGGATGCCCTCAACCTGACTGATAATGGCGGTATTATAGTTCTTGCCACCCACCAACAGTTCGGCTTCTTCACCGATACCGGCAATATCCGCACCGGTGAGCACCATTTTCTGTTTCAACTTGTCCACTCCGGCCTCACTCTTCTTTTTATTCTTGGCCGGAGCCTTGGCCGCAGGCTTCTGGGTCTTCCCCATTTTTTTCCTCCTGACTCATGCCCGAACCAACATTCAGGCAAGTCATACCATGTAATTGAAGGGTTACGAAACGCACAAATCGTAAATCAGCTCAGAATATATGCCTACAAGCTGCAGGCACGTTCCGTCAATAATTCCCGCAGGAAAAATCACATGGCGCGTGCCTGCAGCGATGCATAGCTACAATTTCTGTCCGCAAGAGGGACAGAACCTGCAATCGGCGATGGGAACCGCTTCCTTGCAGGTGGGGCAATTGTCTGCGGGCGGGCCGAGCTCCACGAGCAGTTCGCCTTCCACCACGGGGACCATTTTCCTGTCTTCCTCGTAGTTTGCGGCCTTGAGAACGCGCTTCACCACGCCGTCAATAGGCGCGTAAACCGACTTCTCCTGCTTCATGACGGAGATGTTGAATATCTCCTCCCCTGCCTTTACCGCATCCCCCGGCCTCACGTGCATGACCCAGAGGTCGCCGTTGCACGGGGAACCGATGTGGTTCTCGTTGCCGGCCTCGGCCATCTCGATGGCGTCCTTGTCGGAGCCGACGGGCTCGGCCACCTTTACCTGATGGCTGACGTTCTCGGAGTCCAGCATGTAGCGCACGAGGCACATGCCGTTCTCGTCAGGCTCCGGAATGTCGATGATGCGCATCATATGGGGCTTCTTGCAGTCGCCCTGGAAGTGCAGCACCTCGCCCTTCTCCAGACCCTCGAACCAAACGTCCAGAGGCAGATTGTTGATATTGCCGTATTTTTCGCAGAAGTCGATGGTGTTGATCGCATCGCCCGGATGGTTCAGATACATCACGAACTCTTCGGGTGACGGGAACCGGCCCAGACGCTCCTGAAGCGTGGCTTCTTCAGCCTTCACATCCAGATCAGGCAGGGTCTTGAGCGGCGAATCTTCGGTACGACTGTTGAGTGCCTTTTCCCAGTTTTTGCCGAACGCGGACTGATAGACCCAATCCGGCGGGAATCCCAGCGGGAGCTTGCCGTAACGGCCAAGCAGAAGCTGACGGAAGGCGTCGTTGGAATCACGGTACAGGTCGAGACGCGCGTCGCGCTCATGGTACGTGAGTTCCTCTTCATCGCAGAGGTTCACGATGTCCAGGATATTCAGCAGCCTGCGCACTTCCACCTCGCCGCCGCGCTTGAACGCGCCGGTGACGGCAAGGAAGGCGGTGTTCCAGGTGATCTGCGAGCCCGGAGTGACGTCGTGGTACCGCACGATCTTACGGGTTCCTTCAAGGAATTTGAGCATGTAGGGCAGCAGCTTGATGTAGCCCTGCTTCATGGCGCCTTCCTGCGAGGAGGAGGTTGCGCCACCGGGCATTCCATGGCGAACCACGTCGTGGTCAATGCCCTGGAAGTAGGGAGCCGTGTACTTGTCGTAATACGGCATCACCTGCTTGAGCACGAAGTTGCAGGTACGGATAGCGTCCTTGTCCAGATTCGTCTTGAGGCCGACTTCGTCCTCGATGTAGCTCGCGGTGGAAAGGACTTCGCCCTGACCGTACCAGCGTACGGAGGAACCGATGGCCACGTCCACGATATGCGCACCGGCATCGGCGGCCGCGCCCATGCTCGGCACGAAAAGACCGTCGGTGTAGTGGCGGTGCGAATGCAGGACAAGCTCGGGATACTTCTGGCGGATCGTGCCGATAAGTTCGCGCATGAAACGCGGCGGGCAGACTCCGGCCATGTCCTTGAGGCCGAGGATGATCATCTTCTCGGCCTGCTTTTTGGAAACCCCGGCCACGTCGGCGCACATGCTGATGATCTCGTCGGTCACCGTCAGGTAGCGGTCCACGCCGAAACCCTTGGCCCAGGACAGAGAGATGGCGGGTTCGAAGATGGCGGTGTCGGAAGACAGCGCCACTTCGGCAAACGGCCGCATGTTCTCAACATGGTTGAGGAAGTCGAAGCAACGAACGACGTCGTAGTGCTCGTTGATCATCTCGCCGGTCATCCGCATCACGTTCTTGGGCTGCGGCTTGTAGCCGAGCACGTTGGTGGAGCGGATGAGGATCTGCTTGAGGGTATCCGGGGCGAACTGGTTCCACTTGCGCCCTTCAGTGAAGGGATAGGTCATGTTCGCGAGCATGGCCACGTGGAAATGTGCGCCGCCGCCGTTCTCCAGCGAGAAGAAACCGCACTTGTCGAGGTACGGTCCCACCAGCTTATCCTCGGCCAGCCGGAAACGGTTGCCCGAGTTGGACTGGGTGATGTCGCGGGTGGTGGTGTCCGTCATATGCACGATGCCCGCCGCACGGTCTTCGCGCAGGCGGTCGAGAATCGTGTCGCGCCGCATGCCGCGCTTGAACCGGGCTTCGAAGCCGGTCACCGGAAGGTCCGGCAACACGGGGTCGAAGCGTCCGAGGCGCTTGTCTTCACGGCCGCGGTACTCGCCCAGCTTGACGTAGGGGTTATAGCCCTTGGCGGAAATCTCGGCCACAAGACGCGAGAGCCGCAGGGAATCCGGTTCGCGGTCGGAGTAGTCCATCAGCTCCGCGCGGTTCTGGCGCACGAAGTTGGTGTCATAGTCTCCGGCGATGAATCCGGGATGCTTGGTAATCTTGCGGTGGAACGGGATAGTGGTCTTCACGCCGCTGATCATGTATTCACGCAGCGCGCGCTGGGTCAGCTTGACGACCTTGTTCCAGGACCTGCCGTACGTGATGAGTAGCGAGGCCGCCGAATCGTAGCGGGACGGGAAGCGGTACCCGTCACAGATGCAGGAGTCGATTCGAACGCCCTGACCACCCGGAGACACGTAACGCGAGATGCGGCCGGCATTGGGAGCGAAGTCCTTCTGCGGATCCTCGCAGTTGATGCGGCACTGCATGGCCCACTGGAACGGCTTGGCGTTTTCTTCGTTGAGGCGCAGTTCCGAGCCGAAGGAAACGGCGATCTGCTCTTCCACGAGGTCGATGCCGTAGCGGCATTCGGTGATGCCGTGCTCCACCTGAAGGCGGGTGTTGACCTCGATGAGGTACGGCGTACCCTTCTGGTCCACGAGGAACTCGACCGTTGCAAGGGAGTGGTATCCCACTGCGGACACGAGCCTTCTGGAGTATTCCTTCAGCTTTTCGCGAAGCTTTTCGTTGTACACCGGCCACGGGGACGGAGTGATTTCAACCAGCTTCTGGTGATTGCGCTGCACGGAGCAATCGCGCTCGTCAAAGGCGAACACGTTGCCGAACTGGTCCGAGATGACCTGAATCTCGATGTGCCGGATGGAGGTCAGCAGCTTTTCCACATACAGGCGCGGGTTGCCGAACGATGCCTGAGCAAGCGCAGATGCCTTGGAGAACGCGCTCTCAAGCTGCGATTCCTCGTAGACCTCGTAAATGCCGCGGCCACCGCCGCCGCCCTCGGCCTTGAGCATGATGGGAAAGCCGATCTCCTTAGCGAGTTCGCGGGCTTCCGGAATGGAAACCGCCCCTTCGGACCCCGGAACCACCGGCACGCCGACCTCCTGGGCCAGCTTGCGCACCGCGACCTTGTTGCCGAGGATGCGCATGGGTTCCTGTTCGGGACCGATGAAGATGATGCCCGCTTCCTTGCAGCGTTTGGGAAAACTGTCGTCCTCGGCACCGAATCCCCAGCCGGGATGGATGGCCACGATGTCACGCGCTTTCGCCTCGCGGATAATCCTGTCGAGGTCGAGATATGCGCGGGGATCGGGCCCCAGCAGCATGAGTTCGTTGGCGCCGGATGTGGCGGGAGAAGTCTTGTCGACATCGGTTGCGGTCATGACCGCGACCGCGTCGAACACTTCCGAGATGGAGCGGCAGATTCGGCGGGCCGGGATGCCCCGGTTCGCCACCAGTATCCGCTTGCCCCGGACCTCTTCGAGTACCTGCTCAAAGGATTTGGGCTGCATGCTTTCTCTACTCTCCTTCCTGAGACCGTGCGCGCCCGGAAATATCCGGACTTTCCGCTCTTCGGAATCGGTGGCGGACTACACCGGCGAGACGGACCCGGAGCGAACGACGGACTCCACGCCGTTCCGGGTCAAGACCAACCCGCCATCGGCATTCAGGCCGACAACGCGACCCCCCGAGGCAGGTTGTTCCCCCTCCCGGACAAGAACCTCACGTCCCATCCAGGCTAAACGACTCTCTGCTAACGAGAGAAATTCGCGGGGAGAAAAATCGTAGATCAGGCTTTCATATATATTTTTTGCCCGATTTACAAGGAGCGCCAACAGCTCCGGCACGGAAGGCGCACCGCCCGGAGCCAGCAACACCCCGGCTGCGCAGGCCGCGTCGCGCCGCATCTGCGCATCCTCGGGCCGAGAACGCAGGTTGACGCCGACCCCGGCCAGAAGCGCGCCATGGCGGTCTTCCAGCAAAATCCCGGCAACCTTTCGCCCTTTCTGAAGAATATCGTTGGGCCATTTGAGCTCCAGCCCGACCTCAAGCTCTTCGAGCGCGCGAATCACGCACCAACCGAGCACCACGGACTGCAACCCTGAATCCGCGCGGCCCCACTCTCCCCCGGGGGAATCGGGCCAACGCAGGGTCAGGTACAGGTTGCCCTGCGGAGAAAGCCATTCACGCCGCATCTGGCCACGGCCGCTTTGCTGGACGAGACAGGCCACGCCGCCCCACTCGGGGAGCAGGCCCAGCCTGAGCAATTCCGCGCCCACGTCCATGGTGGAACCGCACTCGCCGCAGACAAATAGCGGCGCCGGGACGTCAGACGGCATTGCTTCAAAAGACAATCCGGCCTCGCGAACCGGCTTCGAACCATTCGCGTTGCGGCGCAAAACATCCCAGCCGTCCCCCTTCTCGTCAAGCGAGCGGGAAAACGGTTTCGCAAGATCGTTCAAACCATCGGAAAAGAGGTAAATTCCCTGTGGAAGCATGGACCGGTTTCTGTTAGCTTTTCGCAATGCGCATTTTTCTCAGCGGCGGCGCCGTCAGAGACCTTCTACTAGGCAGAGAGGCCACCGACAAGGACTATCTTGTTTTCGATGCCGAACCGGACGAATTTCTGACGGCTTTTCCCCGTGCACAGCGGGTCGGGAAATCGTTTCCGGTCTTTATGCTCGACGGGTCGGAATACGTGTTTCCGCGCGCCCTGCCGCTGGAAAAAGACCTGCAACTGCGAGACCTGACAGTCAACGCCATGCTACTTGGCCCGGACTGCGAACTCATCTGCCACGAGAAGGCGCTCGACGACATCTCCAACCGCGTCCTGAGACCCGCTTCGAATCGCAGCATGACCGACGATCCCCTCAGGGTCATCCGCAGCGCGCGTTTTTCGGCCCAATTGCCGGAATTCACTGTGCTGCCGGAACTCCTCGACGCCATGCGCGACTGTGCGGAAAAAGGCCTTCTGGACACTCCGCCTCCGGATCGCGTGGCAAGAGAAGTAGAAAAGGCCATGAATGCGCCGCGTCCGGGGAATTTTCTGCGCACTCTCGCAAAAGCCGACTGCCTCGAACCGTGGTTCAACGAGTTCGCCCACGCGGCCTCCATTCCGGCCGGACCTCCGGAGCACCACGACAGCGACGTGCTGGAACACACCTGCCGCGTCATGGACGAATGCGCCAAACGCTGGCCTGGCAACGCCCTCACGGTCTGGATGGCCCTTTGTCACGACCTCGGAAAGACCTCCACTCCTGCCGAAGACCTGCCGAAGCACATCGGCCATGAAGGCCGCGGAGAAGCCGCTGCCGGGAAAATGGCCATGCGCAACCGGATGCCCAACCGTTTCCTGCACGCCGGGATCACAGCCGCAGCAGAGCACATGAAGGCTGCACGGTACCTTGAGATGCGCCCGGCCAAGCGGGTGGACCTCATTATGCGCGGGCGTAAGAACGCCTGCCTGCGGGAGCTGTTCCGACTGGTCCTCGTCGACAGCGGCATCGACCTTCGCCAGCGGGTGCGCGAGGATACGAAAGCGGTGCTGGGCGTAAAGCTTCCGGCCGAGTTGCAGAACCTCGGCGAAGAGTCCGGAAGGCGGTTGCGGGAGATGAGAGCCGCAAAAATCACGCGCCCGCTTTGACACGTTTCCCCCCGAGGGATAACGTTTATGGAACTCTGCCCTGCGTGAACCAAGGAGGAATTCCATGCGCCTCGTCACCCGCTCCGACTTCGATGGCCTTGCCTGCGCCGTGCTGCTGAAACATGCCGGGGTTATCAACGACTACCTCTTCACCCACCCCAAGGACCTTCAGGACGGCAAGGTTACGGTCAGCAGCCACGACGTGCTCGCCAACGTCCCTTACGTGCCGGGCTGCGGCATGTGGTTCGACCATCACAGCAGCGAGCAGGAGCGGCTTTCGTCCGACCTTCGCTTCGAGGGAGCCTCGCGCCCGCTGCCGAGTTGCGCCCGCGTCATATGGGAGCATTACGGCGAGGAATCATTTCCGGACAGCCTACGCCCCATGCTCGACGCGGTGGACAAGGTGGATAGCGCGGACCTGAGCGCGCAGGACATAACCGACCCGCAGGGCTGGGTTCTGCTGGGCTACATCATGGACCCAAGAACCGGGCTGGGCCGCTATCGGGATTACCGCATCAGCAATTACCAGCTCATGCTGGATATGATCGAATATTGCGGCTCCATGTCTGATGAGGAAATCCTTGAGCTGCCGGACGTCCGTGAGCGCGTGCAGCGATACAGGGCACACCAGAAACCGTTTCAGGACATGCTCTTTCAAAACGCCACCGTGCATCGCAATCTGGTGGTGATAGACCTGCGCGAGCAGGATCCCATATACTGCGGCAACCGCTTCGTGATCTATACGCTGTTCCCCCAGTGCAACGTCAGCGCGCGCATCATCTGGGGATTCCGAAGACAGAACGTGGTCTTCACGGTCGGCCACAGCATCCTCAACAGGACCAGCAAAACCGATGTTGGCAGCCTCATGCTGCGGCATGGCGGAGGCGGACACAGTGCCGTGGGAACCTGTCAGGTTCCCGAGGAGCGGGCTCAGGAGACACTGGCGGATATCATCAGCCAGGTGAACGGCGACGGCTGATCAACCCGGAGAACACCGATACGGCAGGATCAGAGTTTTCCCATAAGCTGTCTGATCTCATCCTTGCGGCGCGCATAGACTGCATCACAGAACGCGGCGATGTCCTGTGAGACCTTGTCAGGGTGAGGCAGGTCCTGAATTTCCAGCAAACCGAAGCTGTGGAAGTCAAACGGCCTGAAGCGCAATTGATCGTCTATGCCGCAGCCTTCTTCTGGAACGCAGGGATCAACGAATTTCTCCTTGGACAGGTTTTCGGAATCCATGTTCCTGATGTAGCGAAGCGCCTCACTCGGAGCCAGATCCTTGTTGACGCGCTCCACCTGGTCGTTGACGTATTCCGTCATGGCCTTCAGGCGCAGGTAGTGCAAGGTCAGTCGCTTCCGGCCCTGTTCGTCGGAAAAGTAGCGCCCGTTGAGGTATTCATCCACTTCGGCCTGAAGCTTCGCATAGGCCTGTCGGACGCATTTGCTCCAGCGCCCCTTGAGCGTGAAAGCAAAAGGCACCTTCTCCACCACCGGCTCCGGCGGGCTGGAGTCGTACGGCGGCACGCAGGACGGAAGAATATCAAGCGCGATGTAAAATTCGCGCACCACCTCGTCCTCCAGTAGCAGATGGTGCAGGCGACCGGCCGCGGCCAGAACACGCTTTTCCATCTGCTTGAGTTCGTCGACCCACTGGTCGATGACTTCGATCATCTTTTCAAGGTCCCTGCGCGCCCCGAAATAGTGCTCAGCCATCTCCGAGACAACGTCCCGTTGCAGATTGTCGGCAAATTCCTTCATGCTGCTCACGTGCTGCTTCCTCCGTTTGGGCAAGTTTCCAGACCATCCATTCCACACCCTTCGCTGCTTCGGGTCAACCACTTCAGCAAACCTTCCCCCATCCCCGACGAAAATTTGGCTGATCACCCAGTCAATCCGAACATTTCCGTTGAAAAAACATGGCAAAGCACCTAATGTTTCGCGGAAAATCACTCAAATCTCGCACGGGGACGCCACATGCTGTTGAACGAGCACCAAAGCAAGCTGCTGTTTGAGGAGGCGGGCATTCCGGTCCCGCAGGGAATCGCCATCACGCCCGCAGAGGTCGAACAAAAACGACCCCGTTTTCCGACGCCGTGGTTCCTGAAGGCGCAGGTTCTCGCCGGGGGCAGAGGCAAGGCCGGGGGCATCCTTCGTGTGGATGATGAAAAGGACTTCACAGAGACTGCCGGCAGAATTTTCGACCTGAGCATCAAGGGAGACCACGTGCCGCTCATCCGGGTTGAACCCGCAGCGGAAATCGATAGGGAGTTCTACCTCTCCTTCGCCGTTTCCCGGGAGCGCCGTTGCCTGTTGCTCACGGTGGGCAGACAGGGAGGCGTCGAGATAGAACAGCTCGGCGACGACAACCTTCTCGTTCAGGAAATACAGCTGCCAGGCGGCCCGCGTCCCAACCAGATGCGAGCCGCCTTTTTCCATCTCGGGCTGGATCGCCAATTCTTCAAGGAGTTTTCACGCCTGCTGCACATGCTCTACCGGGCGGTGCTGGACTACGGCCTGCTGCTGGCGGAGATAAACCCGTTGGTTACCACGCACGGCGGCGATTTCGTCGCTCTGGACGGCAAAATCAAGATGGACGACAACTTCGTGGACCTGCACTCGGAGATGGAGAAATACTATCAGCCCGAGCACGTCTCCGAAGAAGAAAATCGTGCGCGGGAAGCCGGACTCTCCTTCGTCAAACTCCCGGGCTGGGTCGGCCTCATGGTCAACGGTGCAGGACTGGCCATGGCCACCATGGACCTGCTGAATTTCTCATCCCTGCCTGCCTCCAACTTCCTCGACCTCGGCGGCGGAGCGGACCAGAAGCGCATGGAAATTGCCATGGACCTGCTCTTTGGCGACGAGGCCGTGGAAGCGATTTTCATCAACCTCTTCGGAGGCATCCTATCTTGCGAGAAGGTCGCGCTGGCCCTGAAAGGCGCGCTTGGCGGCAAACCGCCGCAGAAACCGGTGGTGGCGAGAATGTCGGGCAAGGACTCCGAAAGCGCGCTGGAGATTCTACGCTCGCTCGATACGGAAGGACTGCACATCGCCACAAACATGGCGGAGGCAATGCAGGCGCTCAGGAGTCTCAAGCCAAGCGGCAAGAAATCCGTCGAGTACCCCGAACCGATCGGCGGCGAAGGGCATGCGATGACCAACGACAACGGCTACGTCTCCGAATGCTTCTTCGACATTGACGCCGACACCCCGGTACTCGTACAAGGCATCACCGGTCGCGAGGGACAGTTGCACACCCGGCTCATGCAGGAATACGGCGTAAACGTGGTGGCAGGCGTTACCCCGTTCAAGGGCGGACAGGAAGTTCTCGGTGTTCCCGTTTACAATTCGGTCGCCGAGGCCCTGCGGCATCACGAGGTGCGCGCTTCCATCATTTTCGTGCCGCCTGCCATGGCGGCGGACGCGGTCATGGAGGCAGGCTTCAACCACGTTCCGTGGGCGGTCTGCATCACCGAAGGCATCACCCAGCACCAGATGATGGAAGCCTTCGACGCGATACGCGAGACACCAACGCGCGTCATCGGCCCGAACACGCCCGGAATCATCGTGCCCGGCCAAATCAAGATCGGCATCATGCCCGTGAAGCCGTTCACTCCGGGGCCGGTGGCCATCCTGTCCCGCTCCGGAACACTGACCTACGAGGCCGCCCAGCGGCTAACGGATGCGGGCATGGGCCAGTCGCTGGGCATCGGCATCGGCGGCGATCCGTTCATCGGCACGGACTTCGCGGACATCTTCGAGATGCTGCGCAACCACGAGCCCACGAAGGCGGTGCTCGTCCTTGGCGAAATCGGCGGACAGGCCGAGGAAGAACTGGCGCGCTACGTCCGCGATACGGGATTCGACAAGCCCGTGATATCCTTCATCGCCGGACAGACCGCGCCACCGGGCAAACGGCTCGGGCACGCCGGGGCCATCCTCGACCAGAAGGGCGGCATCAGCGGCAAGATTCAAACAATGCTCGACGCAGGTTTCTACGTATGCCGCAGCCTGCGCGAAATACCGGAAATGACCAGAAAGGCGCTTTCATAAATGCGAGAGAAAAGCATCTGCTTCTTCAACGGCAACAAGCCGTGGGGAGGCGGAGAAAAATGGAATCACGAGTACGCCAAACTTTTGCGCGACCACGGCTACCGCGTGTACGCCGTTTGCAACGTGCCAAGCCAGCTCGGCGACCGACTGGAGCAGGAGCATGACGTCGAGGTGATGCGGATACGGCTTGGCAACCTCAGCTTCCTGAATCCCATAATCCGAAAAAAGTTAAAGTCATTCTTTAAGAAAAGCCGAATCGACACGGTGGTGACCGCTCTGCCTTCCGACCTCAAAACAGGCGGAATTGCAGCCAAAAAAGCTGGCGTACGCGAGGTTGTCTTTCGACGCGGCATCGCCCTGCCTACGCGGGACACCGCTTTGAACCGTTACCTCTTCCGCAACGTGATAACCAAGCTCATCTGCAATTCGGAAGAAACGCGACGGCAGGTGCTCTCCGCAAACCCGGCCCTCTTGCCGCACGAACGGACCCATATCCTTTATAACGGCTTTGACGTGGCCGCCTTCGACAACCTGCCGGACACACCGTTGGTAGAACGAATGGGCGATGAAATCGTCATCGGAAACGCGGCCCGGCTCACCGCGCAGAAAGGACAGGACCTACTCATTGAGGCAGCCGCCATACTCAGAGAACGCGGCAGGAATATCCGCGTCCTCATCGCCGGAACCGGCGAACTGGAAGAGGAACTCAAGGCCAAGGCCATTGAAGCCGGAGTCGCTGATGTGGTGGAGTTCCTGGGCTTCACAGATGACATCAAGGGCTTCAACCGCTCCCTCGACATTTTCGCCCTGCCCTCTCTCTGGGAAGGATTCGGCTACGCCATGGTGGAAGCCATGACCGCCCGATTGCCCGTGGTGGCCTTTGACGCCAATTCCATGCCCGAAGTGGTGGCCAACGGCAAAACCGGTCTGCTCGCAGCGCCCGGAGATGCAACCTCCCTGGCCGACAAGCTGGACATTCTCATTACAAATGCAACGCTCAGGCAAGAGCTCGGAGAGGCCGGACGTCAACGGGTCATCGAAAAATTCGAGCTGCACAGGACCTTTGCACAGTTTGAACGCATTCTGGATGCCTGACGAATACTGTTTCTCACAAAGAACGGGCCGGATTCCTCAAGGAATCCGGCCCGTTCTTTGTGAGAATGATCACAGGATCAAAAATCCCAATTCATCTGTTTGTCCCACTGGACCTTGCCCTTGAGCTTTTTCTGCTTGCGCAGCAGCACGTACATGGCACCGCCGCCACCGTCGCGGGGCAGAGCCGTACAGAAGGCCAGCACGATGCGCCGAAGCGGTTCGCGGGTCAGCCATCCCAGCGTTTCCTGTTTGATGATGCTCATGCCGCCGGGCGAATTGCGCCCTCTTCCGGTAACGATGAGAACACACCGCTTGCCCTGCAGGTAGCTTTCACGAACGAAGAACAGCAGGGAGTCGTACGCCTGCTCCGAGTTCATTCCATGCAGGTCCAGATGCGCCTCCCGGCTGAGGCTTCCGGCCTTGAGCTGCTGAAAAATCTTGCTGTCCAGCCCACGCACGTAACCGTGCATGTATTCCTCGGTGTTCTCCAGTTCAAACTCTATGTTACCCTTGAGAAAATCATCCAGCGCCTGCTTTTCCGGATCCTTGGATACGGGTTTCTTCACCGGCTGCTTGGCAGGGGCTATTTCGCGGCCCTTGCCGTCCAGCGTATCCACACCCTGCATGGCATTGAAGAACAGATCCGCTTCGTCCGGCTGCTGTTCCTCCTCCACCACTTCGGTCTCCTCGGCATAGTTCTTCTGCCGCTTCTTCTTGCCCTTTTCGAGCAGTTCGGATGCGTAATCCTTGGGCTTTTCCGGCCCTATCTTCATCTTGCCGAGTTCATCAAGCGACCCGACGCGATTCTTTTTCTTTCCCATGAGTATGGCTCCTGTTCGCTGATCGCCCGGAAGCACCGGACGCGTAGTCCTTACCGCATTCGCCTTCAGGCCGCAAACGCCTACGCCCGAGAGGGTCACCGAGATTATTTCACACTGGACTTAACAGGCCGCGTCAAGTATGCCACCCTGTGCGTAAGCCGCAAGGTATGAAAACGAGGATACCCCAATGCTCAAGATAGAAGATCTTCACGTAAATATCGGCGATAAAGAGGTTCTCAAGGGCCTTAATCTGGAGATTCAGGAAGGAGAGACCTTCATCCTGTTCGGGCCCAACGGCTCAGGAAAAACCTCCCTGCTCATGACCCTCATGGGCTTTGCCGGATACACCGTCACCAAAGGCAAAATCACTTTCAGAGGCGAGGACATCACCCACGCCCCCACCTACGAACGCGCCCGGCTCGGCGTCGGCATGTCGTTCCAGCGTCCGCCGACCATTCACGGCCTGCGCACCCGGCATCTGGTACAGATGTGCGGACAGGGCGATGAAGTGGACGTGGAAACCCTCTCCAGAAAAGTCAACTTCGAGCAGTTTCTGGACCGCGACATCAACGCCGGCTTCTCCGGCGGCGAAATCAAACGCTCCGAGTTGCTTCAGCTGATGGCCCAGCGCCCCAACCTCGTGCTCTTCGACGAGCCCGAGTCCGGCGTGGACCTCGAAAACATGCAGCTCATCGGCAAGGTCTGCCGCCAGTTGCTGGACGGACGCATCGACGCCAGCCCGCACCAGTCGCTGAAGGAGATCAAGGAACAGTCGAAGACCTCCGGTCTGATCATCACCCACACCGGCTACATCCTCGACTACGTCAACGCGGACCGCGGACAGGTGCTCTACAACGGACACCTCTGCTGCGAGGCGCGCCCCCGCGACATTCTGGAGCACATCCGCACCTACGGATACCAGGAATGCGTCCGCTGCCTCAAATAAGCCGGAACGGAGACGACCATGAGCGATAAATTCAAACTTACCGACTACAAGTTCAAAGGCTACGATCGCGACAAGATCGAAGACCTGAGCACCCTCGACGCACAGGACAAGGAAACCCTGATCATGTCCGGCGTTGACGTGGATGATGCCAACAGAAGCGGCTCATTCCTGCAGATGGACCACTCCAATGTCCACTGCAAGTCCACCGACCCCGGCGTCGAGATCCTCGACATCAAGGACGCCATCGAGAAATACGACGGCCTGCCCGAATACCGCTGGCAGCTCGTGGACAAGGACAAGGACGAATACACCCGCAACACCTATGAAAACACCCATGGTGGATACTTCATCCGCACCAAGCCGGGTGCCAAGGTGGAAAAGCCGGTGCAATCCTGCCTCTTCCTCAAGGCCGATCAGGTCGGCCAGAACGTCCACAACATCGTGGTCGTCGAGGAAAACTCCGAGCTGCACATCATCACAGGCTGCTCCGTGGCCCATGACACCACCAGCGGCGCACACTTCGGCATCTCCGAATTCTACGTGAAGAAGGGCGGCAAGCTCACCTTCACCATGGTGCACAACTGGGGCAGCAACGTGGCTGTCCGCCCCCGCTCCGCCGGCGTTGTCGAAGAAGGCGGCGTGTTGCTGAACAACTACATCCTCATGAAGCCGGTCAAAGACCTGCAGATGTACCCCAGCATCACCCTCAAAGGCGAAGGCGCACGCGCACGCTTCAACTCGGTCGTGGTCGCCCCCGAAGGCTCGCACCTCGACATGGGCAACCGCGTGGTCATGGACGCCCCCGACACCCGCTGCGAAATCATCGCACGCACCATCTCCACAGGCGGCACCATCATCAACCGCGGCCATATCGGCGCCAACCACGTGCCCTCCAGAGGCCATCTCGAATGTCAGGGTCTCATCCTCGGAGAAGGACGCATCTGGGCCATCCCCGAACTCGACGGCACCCTTGAAGGCGTGGAACTCTCCCACGAAGCCTCGGTCGGCAAAATCGCCCAGGAAGAAATCGAATACCTCATGGCCAGAGGCCTTGACGAAGACGAAGCCACCTCCACCATCGTGCGCGGCTTCCTCAACACCGACGTCATGGGCCTGCCCGCAAAGCTCCAGAAGGAAATCGACAGACAGATCGACGAACTTCAGAAGCACGGCGCCATGTAGCTGTCAGCAATGATATGTATAAAAAAAAGGGTTCCCTCAGGGAGCCCTTTTTTTGCCTCCGGCGGCCGAGGGGAAGGGGGAACCCTCTTTGGCAAGAGGGTTCCCCCTTCCCCTCGGACTCCCCTTCCCCCTTCCAGAATCTTTTGGCGGCGCTTCGCGCGTGTGGATAATAGGTGGATGTGCAAGAAGACAAGCGCTGGGGTAAGCTGGCGGGCTTCTGCTTTTACAGGGTTTATTTGGCATGAAGAGAGGTTGAAGGAGAGTGGGAAGCTGATTTCAAGTGGTTGAAATACAAGCTTGCGGTGCCAGTCGCTTACGGCTAATCTGCCGCGCATGCCCGGATACAAAGGACATCTCGCCGGAGGAATCTTCGTGGGCGGCATGTGCGCCACCGGGGCCGTCATGTTCGGCCTGCTGCACATGAACCCACTACTCATTGCAGGGCTTATGGGCTTTTGTCTTATGGGGGCACTTTTTCCCGACACAGACACCGAGTCGAAAGGCCAAAACCTGTTCTACCTGATCTTCGCGGCCGTGGACCTCGGTCTGATCCTGAAGAAATACTACATATGGGCCTCATGGCTGGGATTTCTTGCCATGCTGCCTCCCATCGGGTCACATAGAGGCTGGACACACACCTGGTGGGCCATGATCGTCGTTCCGTTGCCCATCATTCTGATTCCGGTCATGCTCTTCGACCCGCCGGACATCACACCTTTCTTGCAATTCTACAGCGCATTCACGGTCGGATACTTCTCGCACCTGCTTCTGGATGGAGAATTTCGGTAAGGCGCGAGTATGCCAACTGCCACTTGAAAGACACGAAAAAGCCCCCGTTCCAATCACGAAACAGGGGCTTTCAATGTCGGTCGTCTGTAATGGCTTTTATGCAGCCTCTTCCTGATCGTCGGACTTTTCGCCCGCCATTTCTCGAGCCATGGCGAGTTCTTCAGCACTGAATATCTTATTGATATCCAGAATGATGATGAACTGGCCATCCTGACGGCCCATGCCCTTGATGTATTCTGCGTTCACCGCAGCACCCATCTTCGGCGCAGGCTCAATGGTGTCCGGAGCCATTTCGAAAACTTCGCGCACGGAATCCACCAGCGCACCCATGACGGTCAACTCACCATCGAACTCGATTTCCACAATGATAATGCAGGTATCGACCGTATCCTCACCCTTGGACATGCCCATTTTCTGGCGCATGTCCACCACCGGCACCGCGTGGCCGCGAAGATTTATAACGCCACGCATGAATACGGGCGTACGCGGAATCTTGGTGATGGAGGTCAGCTCAAGGACCTCGCGGACAGTACCGATATCAAGGGCAAAGATTTCCTTACCCAGCGTAAATGTCAGGAATTGATTGATATCCTTGAGCACTTCGTCGTTCATTTGACCCCTCCGTCGCTTGGCTTAGGGATGTTTCCACAAAAGCTATGCTATGTAGATATCATCCGCTCCAAATGGAGTCCACCCTGTTAGAATCTTTCAAACTCGGAATCGTCACCCAGCTGCAAGGAAACGCCCTTGCCGCTGTCTGCGACTTGCCCATCATCTCGTTTTTTTCTTGAATCATTCTTTCTCCCTGCTCCATTGGACAATGCCTTTGGTTGCACGGCAGCTCGAGAGGTTCTGGAAGACTCGCTACCGCCCACGCGGAAGAAAGACATGGTCTGTTGCAGCATCTGCCCCTGTCCTGCCAGCTCCTCGCTGGTGGATGCCATTTCTTCGGACCCCGAGGCGTTTTGCTGAATGACGGTATCCAGTTGCTGAATGGCATCGTTTATCTGTTGCGCGCCGGTGCTTTGCTCGGCACTGGCTGAGGCTATGTCCTGCACCAGTTCCGCTGTTTTCCTGATGTTGGGCACGAGCTCTTCGAGCATCCGTCCCGCCCGCTCTGCAACATCAACACTTTCCGTGGAAAGCTCACCGATCTCGCCTGCGGCCTCACCGCTTCGCTCCGCAAGCTTTCTGACTTCGGCGGCCACAACCGCGAACCCTTTACCATGCTCACCCGCACGAGCCGCTTCGATGGCGGCGTTGAGAGCCAGCAGGTTGGTCTGCCGTGCTATGTCCTCGATTATGGAAATCTTTTCGGCGATATTACGCATGGCCTCAACGGTTTTCCCGACTGCTTCACCGCTTTCCTGTGCGTTCTTGGCGGCTTCGTTAGCGATACTTTCCGTTTGCTGGGCATTGTCTGCATTCTGTTTGATGTTGCTGCCCATCTGCTCCATTGATGAGGAAACCTGCTCGATGGATGATGCCTGTTCCGTGGCCCCCTGCGAAAGCGTCTGCGAAGCTGCGGAAAGCTCCTCGCTTCCGGAAGCGACATTGTCCGTGGCCGCTCGTACGTCGCCGACAACGTTACGCAGCTTGTTCACCATGCGGTTGAGCGCCCCGGCCAATACGCCGATTTCGTCTTTCTGATCAATGTCGAGATGACTGGTGAAGTCCCCTTCCGCCATGGCCCCGGCAAACTGCACCCCCTTCCTGATGGGCTGTGTGATGGACCGCGTCAGCACCACCGCGGCAAGGATGCCGAAGACGAAGGCCAAAGCGGTACCGGAAAACATCATGATGTTGGCATTTTTCATATCTTCCAGCATCAGTGTCTTCTGCTCCGCCCTTGCTTCCAGACATATTTTCTGCGCTTCGCGAGCCAGCGTGACCATGCTTTGCTCAATCCGCCCCTGCTCGGCAGTCAGCTCCACAAATGCGGCAAAGTCCTCCTTGTAATTCGACAAAGAGGTATAGACCTCGTCAACCATGGCCCTGGCTTCGTCGTCCGATGCCTGCTTACGCAGATCCTCTGCCATGGCCAAAAGCCCGTCCACGGCTGCAAGATTGTCGTCCAGATACTTACGCTCGCCGGAAATGATGTATTCCTTTTCATTCTTTCGCGCTTCAAGAAACCACTCAATCATCCGGTCCGAATCATCCGCTTTGGTTCTCGCCTGTTCCGCAATCGTCCCGGCGCCCATCCCGCTGGCAAGAATGCGATCGAGTGTACGTTGCTGTTCGGCTCGAAAGCGATCTGTGCTTGCGAGGGCATCACGGGCATTGGCACGCATTCGCTGCATTGCTGCATCCTTTCTGTCAGCCAGTTCGACATATCTCTGAAATTCCTTGCGATACTTCTCACCCCCGGCTTCCACTCGGGCCACCTGATCCTTGTGCGCCTGCGACTTCATCTTGTCCATGGTCTCAGCGGTCTGGCTCATGATCTGCCGCAGCACGGCCTCATGCTTTTCAAGGGACTGCTCATCCCCTCTGAGCATATAGTTTTTCTCCTGCACCCTTGCCTCAAGAATGTACCGGACAAGCCGGTTGGCATCGTCGGCTTTTACTACACGGCTTTGTACTTTCGAGAGGCCGGAATATCCAATTGCCGCCACGACTCCGGCAAGGACAAGGACGAGCGCGAACCCCAAGGCCAACTTTGCGCCCAGCTTCATATTTTTGAGCATATACCCTCCATGCTTTAAAGGAACGGTCATTCTTCAAGAAAATAGCTCGTGAGTTCTTAGCAATTAATTATATTTTCGATATTCATCATCTTCACCTGCAATTCACTTCAAATCAGGAAAAAACAAAAAAAATCTCAAAAACAGTTGACATCTGCGGCGTGTACACATAGATAGACAACCCGCGTCGGGATGTAGCGCAGTCTGGGAGCGCACTTGAATGGGGTTCAAGGGGTCGGAGGTTCAAATCCTCTCATCCCGACCAGAAAAAAGACTACCCCAAAAGGGATCGGAGAAATCCGATCCCTTTGTCTTTTCATAAGCACAAACAAAGTCCGCTCTGACTTCAGAGCGGACTTTGTTGTTTTGTCCACCTCACCATGCTTCGATGGCGCTAACAAGTTTTCACCTCACGCCCCTTTCACGGGGGCGACGTGCCTGTGACAGTTTGAGGTTCGCGCAACAAAGAAAGGCCGTCCGCATTGATGCGTACGGCCTTGGTCACCAGGATATCC
This sequence comes from Desulfovibrio oxyclinae DSM 11498, assembly GCF_000375485.1. NCBI lineage: Bacteria > Pseudomonadati > Thermodesulfobacteriota > Desulfovibrionia > Desulfovibrionales > Desulfovibrionaceae > Desulfovibrio > Desulfovibrio oxyclinae. The sequence continues at coordinate 154,069 of NZ_AQXE01000009.1, forward strand.
TTCGCAACCCGCGGCTACTTCTGCAAGCCAGTCGGCGGAGCCATGAATTCGGGGCCGACAGGGGCTTCGATACACTCATTGAGAATGGACTGGACTTCGGAGAGCACCGCGCCGTCCATGGACCAGTCCACGATCTCGTCGATGGGGTCCATCTGGCTTGGTTTGCGACCGCCCCATATGGATATGGGAACACCCTTTTCAAAGATCCAGCGGACCGCAAAGGCAAGAATGGATTTGTCAAACTTGGATTCGGACAGCTTTTGCAACTTGTCCACGGCCTTCAGGTACTGACTGAAACGGGGTTCGCTGAACTTCGGGTCCATCTTGCGAAGGTCGTCGCCATCAAAGCTGGTGTCCTTTTTCATCTTGCCGGTGAGCAGACCACGGCAAAGCGCGCCGTATGTCATGAGCGAGATGTCGTTACGCTCACAATACGGTTTGATGTCCGCATCAATGCCCTGCTCGAAGATATTGTAAGGGGGCTGACAGAGATGCAACGGGCATTCCTTACGAAATTCCTCCATCTGATCCGGAGTGTAGTTGCTGACGCCAACGGCCTTGATCACGCCCTGATCAAGCAGCTCTCGCATTGCCGATGCGGTTTCGGTTATTGGCCGTGTGGGATCGGGCCAGTGCACGTAATAGATGTCGATCGAATCCGTCCGCAACCGCTTCAGGGACTGCTCTATCTCGTACATGATCCTGTCTCTGGAGCCATTGCGATAGACCTTGTGGTCCTCGGTCCAGTCAAGGCAGACCTTGGTGGAAAGATGCACCTTGTCCGAACTGGAGTATTCCTGAAGGGCTTTCCCGACGATCTCCTCCGAGGTTCCGAAGCCGTATACCGGGGCCGTATCCACGAGGTTGACCCCCTTATCCAGAGCGGCGTGAACGGTTTCGATGGACTGTTTCTCATCGGTTCCGCCCCACATCCATCCTCCGATTGCCCAGGTTCCAAGAGCGATTCGAGACACTTCCAGGTCGGTTCCGGGTATGTTGTGATACAGCATTGAAAACCTCTCTTCTTTGGTTTTTTCAAAATCCAATATCATACAGGCAAAGGGGAGTCTGTCAACAGGCCCGGCGAGTTCACGACGACCGGCATGAAAACGCCAACAAGGCAAAGCCTCGGTGACAAAAAGGCTTTCATGATGATATGGTGCAATTTACGTTTATATTTCAAACAGTGGAACGTAAAAGAAAATCGCAGTTCCATGAAGAAGTTACACACCGAAAAACCAAAGATCCAACACACTGGAGGAAACGGCATGGATTTCGATTTAATCCTGAAAAACAGGCGAGCCATCAACCATTTCGATCCGGAAAGGGATGTTGATGACGAGACGCTGAAAACCATTCTGGAGCAGGCGGTCAAAGCGCCATCAAGCTACAACCTGCAACCTTGGAAGCTCGTTGTTTTCCGTGACCCCGAAAAGAAAGCCGCGCTCAGAAAGCTGGCCTTTGATCAGCCCAAGGTGACGGATGCGCCGGTCATACTTATGTTCCTGGCCGACAGAAGCGGCTGGAGGCCGGAGAATACGACCATGCGCAACGTTTTCGAGGACAACGTCAAATCGGGAAAGATGGCTTCGGATCAGCGGGAATGGTTCGCCGGGGTGACTCAGGCTCTCTACGGACGTGACGATGAGGCCATGCAGGCATTCGCCAACAAGAACGCCGGCCTTTTCGCCATGTCCGTCATGTACACGGCCAGCCATTACGGCCTTCACACCCATCCCATGGACGGCTTTGACCACGACGGAGTGAAAAAAGAATTCGACATTCCCGAGAACTACTGGATTCCCATGCTCATGGCCGTCGGGCATCTCAAGCCGGGCATCACCATTCATCCCAAGGCATGGCGTCAGTCCTATGAAGACATGGTCTTGAAGGAATACTGAGCCGACATTCATGGCACAAAAAATCCGCGGCCTGTCAGGCCGCGGATTTTGTATTTCAGTAAGCCGAAAAGGCTGGACTCCGAGACAGACCGGCGTCACTTAGAAGCGTTCGAACTCCTCGTCACCGCCCATATCAAGGTCCTTGCCGCCGGATGGCAGACTGGCCGCAGCCTTCTTCTCCTTTGTCTTGCCGGCACCAGTTTTCGGCGCTCGCGGCTTCCCGGAATCTCTTGAAGAAACCACCACCGGCCCGGAATTGCCGAGCTTGAAGAAGCTCACGGTCTGCTGCAACTGTTCAGACTGGGCCGAGAGCGTTTCGGACGTTGAGGCAACCTCTTCGGAAACCGAAGCATTCTGCTGTACAACGGTATCGAGCCCCTGCAGGGCGCGGCTGATCTCGGAAGCTCCGGTCTCCTGTTCCGTGGTGGCTCGGGATATCTGCATCATGAGTTCGGCGGTCTGCCGGATGTCGGGAACCATCTTGGAGAGCATTCCGCCCGCCTCCTCGGCGACCTTCATGCTGCTTGCCGAAAGTTCACTGATTTCACCAGCAGCCTCACCGCTTCGTTCCGCCAGTTTCCGGACCTCGGCCGCGACCACGGCGAATCCCTTTCCGTGTTCACCTGCACGAGCCGCCTCGATGGCCGCATTGAGCGCCAGCAGGTTGGTCTGTCGTGCGATGTCTTCCACGATGCCGATTTTCTCCGCGATCTCGCGCATGGACGAAACGGTTTCGGCAACCGCCTTGCCGCCCTTCTCCGCATCCTGAGCTGCCTGCCTGGACATGGACTCGGTCTGTTTGGCGTTTTCGGCGTTTTGCGAGATATTGGCGCTCATCTGCTCCATGCTGGATGAGACTTCTTCCACCGATGCCGCCTGCTCCGTAGCGCCCTGGGCAAGGCTCTGGGACGCAGAGGAAAGTTCCTCTCCGCCGGAGGCGACGCTGTCACTGCCCTGCTGAACGTTCGAAACCACTTCACGCAGCCTCTCCAGCATGTTGTCAAGGGCTCGGGAAAGCTGTCCAAGTTCGTCGCGGCGATTATCGTGCAGCGATACGGTGAGATCCCCTTCGGATATGATTTCAGCGGTCTCCACACATCGAGAAAGAGGCTTGGTGATGGTCCCCGCAATGAAAAGCGCCATCGGGATGATCACGAAGGCAAGCAGAGCCAGCACGCCAAGTCCTATCCAGAGCACCATGGTGCCGGTAAAATTCTCGAAGTCATCGCGAATGGCGAGACTGCGCTTATCTATGTCGTCCACGTAAATCCCCGTGGCGACCCAGAAATCGGTTCCGGGGATCATTTCGGCATAAGCAAGCTTTGGGGAAGGCTGGTCCTCGCCGGGTTTGAAGAACCAGTAGGTGACGAAACCGCCCCCGTCGCGAGCCTTTCCGATCAACTCCCTGATATACTGGTTTCCCTTCTTGTCCTTGTTGCCAATCCGGCTTTCACCCTGATATTCTGGACGCAGCGGATGTGCCACGTTCACACCGGAAGTATCGTATGCGAAATAGTACCCGTTCTCGCCGAAGCGGATGTTCTTGAGCTCCTTCTGAACAGCCACGTCCAGCGGCGCTCCGTTGGCCTTTGCCTGTGTCACGGCATCCGCCACCTTGGTGGCCACGGACTGCACCGAGAATTTGAGCGTCCTCTCATACCCGCTCATCATGGCCTTTCGAGCTTCCTGCGTGCCCTTTTCGGACAGCTGCTCCAGACCGTACCAGAACGCGCCACAAGCTATCAGCGTGGACGCGATCAGGAGCCCCAGCAGAATCAGAATGCGAACCCTGATGCTAAGCTCTCTCCACATGTTTCCCCCTCTGTTTTGCCGAAATGTATCGTGAAACAAGCCGGATGGTAATTATAACCTTGCAAAGTAACCGAAATCACTGCACGCAAAACAAATATAACAAAGCCGAAAATGGTTATTGGGCAAAATTTTCCATTGACAGTCGCGCCGCAATTCCATAACCAATGTCTCCGCATCGGGCGATGCCGAATTTCAGCACCTCGTAGAGTACAACCAGCTGTGATTCAAGAGGTTACCCCGAGACCATGCCTTCATAGCTCAGGCGGTAGAGCGCGTCCTTGGTAAGGACGAGGTCGGCAGTTCAAGTCTGCCTGAAGGCTCCAGAAAACAAGACCCCCGCTCCGAAAGGAACGGGGGTTTTCTTATTGTCTCAAAAGGCCGGATTCACAGCCGGTCCACCACCACCCAGAACACGAAAGCGCCTACAAAAAGACGCACCGCATGGCCCACGTGGAAATGATAGCCCGTGGGAACCAGATACATGAGCCCCAGCGAGGCGACGAAAGCCACGATAATCAGCTTGCGCCACTTGTTGAGTCTGAGCAGATCGAACTTCATCCGTCCTTATTCTCCTTCGGTGAGCTTTTCCAGCAGGTCCACTGCGCCCTCGGGATTGATGGAGGCGCCAACGGAAGTGGAACTCTTGGTGGTTGTCTTGGAGTAGGAGCCGTCCTTGCCGAAGGATTCCTTGCTGTGGGAGGATCCGCCGACCTTCTTGCTGCCGCCGATGTCGCCCATGCCGGCGGCCGCCGCCTTGAGCGCGTCGAAAGTGGCCTTTTTGCCGTCAACAGGGGCGGTCTTGGGCGCGCCGGTCACCTGATGCGGGTATCCGATGCGCCAGTCGTTGGAGTTTTCGCGGTATGCGGGATACACGGCCGTAAGATGCTTTCCGTCCTTGGTTGCCACAACGGAGAACTTGCGCACCGGGGTGCCGCTCATCATCTTGGCAGGCTGCGGAACCACCTTGAAGTGCCAGTGGTTCTGGGGGCTTTTCCAGCTTCTGCTCTGTCCGGATTTACCGCTTTCCAGCACCCGGTCAAGCACCTCGTGATCGAATTCGGACATGACGCTCAGGGCATCGGTCTGTTCGGACGAAGGTGTTGCGGCATGGGACGCGCCATGGGAAGAGCCGGAATGCGCAATGCCCCCGACCGGGGTCAGTTGCACTTTGACGGTAGAGGGTGTGAGCACATACGCCTCGCCACTGGATTTCTGATCCTCGATGGCGCCGACGCCGGAGTTGACGCCCATGAAAGCGTCGTCAAAGAACTTGCCGTCCTGCACGCCCTGATTCACGGCATTGAGCATGGTGCTGTCAGCCTGATACTGGCGCTTGATGGTTACGTCCTCCTGACGATAGCCCTGTTTGGTAAGCGTGAGGATGTGATCGCTGTTGCGGGTAAGCTCCACATTGGCAGGAGTCTGCCCTGCAGGCTTTCCATCCACAAGGATTTGCGCACCCAAAGGGTTGGTGCTGACGGGGATATTCTGTTTGAAAACTTCGGCCTGACATCCGGCAAACATCAGGGACACAACGACAAGCAAAAGTGCTGGAAATCTCTTCATCAAACCCTCCATCAAGGTATTTTCCCCATGGATAGCAGAGGCACCCCGACAAGGAAAGCCGGAAAAACCGGACCGCCCTGAAGCGGCCCGGTTTCATTGTCATGTTTTCTTGCCTGAGCTCTTTTTTCCGCTGCTTTTACCGTTTTTGCCGTTGTCGTCATTCGGTCCCTTGCCGAAGTCGCGCAACCCTTCGGCCAGCTCCAGCAACCTGTCGTTTACCTTTCTGAAAACGGAGTTGGCGGTGTACTTGCCGGATTTATTCATGGTTCCGGCTTTCACGCCCGTGAGCAGTTCGATGCCTTCCGCTATGGTCTTCACCGACCATACGTTGAATTTGCCATCCTTCACGGCATCGACCACTTCCGGCAGCAGCATGAGGTCCTTGACGTTGGCCTCAGGCACCATCACGCCCTGATCCCCCGTCAGCCCGGCATGTTTGCAGCACAGGTAGAAACCTTCGATTTTCTCGTTCACGCCGCCGATGGGCTGTACTTCGCCCCGCTGGTTCACGGATCCGGTCACGGCGATGTCCTGCCTGAGCGGTATCCCGGACAGGCTGGAAAGCAACGCGTAGAGTTCGGTGGATGATGCGGAGTCCCCGTCTATGCCGCCGTAACTCTGTTCAAAGGCGAGGCTCGCCGAAAGGCTGATGGGTTTGTCCTGTGCGAACATCTCTCGCAGATATCCGGCGAGGATCAGCACGCCCTTGTTGTGCGTGGGACCGGACATGTCGGCCTCGCGCTCAATGTTGATGATCCCGGCCTTGCCCATGCCGGTGGTGGCGGTGATCCGCGAAGGCTTGCCGAAGGCATAATCGCCCAGCGAATACACGGCCAAGCCGTTGACCTGACCGACCTTCTCCCCATCCGTGTCCACGAACAGGCTGCCTCGGTCGATCATCTCCTGAATGCGTTCCTCGATCTGGTTGGTCCGGTGCACTCTGGCCTCAAGAGCCTTCCTGACATGCTCCTGTCCAACAGTGTCGGCCTTGTCCACACTCGCAAAGTGATCGGCTTCGGCCAGCAGATCCGAGAGCTTGGGGAAGGCGGTGGTCAATTTCTCTTGCCTGCCCGCCATGCGTACGGACTGCTCAAGCACAGCGGCCACGCCATCCGCAGCAAATGGACGCAGGCCATCACGCTCCGCCTCGTGACGGATAAACCGGGCCACCTGATTCACCGCGTCTTCATCTCGATCCATGGAAGACTCGTAATCGGCGCGCACTTTGAATATTTTGGCCATGTCCTGATCATAGTACCTGAGCAGCTGATACAACCTGTTGTCACCCAGCACCACGACCTTGACTTCCATGTCGATAGGCTCGGGTTTCAGCCCAATGGCCGTGATGAAATAGTACGGGTCGTAGGTTTCGATCTCGATCTTTTCGGTCTTGAGCGATCGTTTGAGGGTCTGCCATACGCCCGGTTCCATGATGGCGTCCATGAGGTTGATCACCAGATAGCCGCCATTGGCCTTGACGAAGCTGCCCGCGTTGATGCGGCTGAAATCCGTGTGCCAACCGCCGTGGCGCTCCATGGTGCGGTCGATGCTGCCGAAAAGATTCCGGTACGTGGGGTACGATTCGATGATCACCGGCGGCCCTTCCTGCTCGGAGTTGTCCACCAGCAGATTTACGGAATACGGCCGCATGAGCGCATCGGGATCGGGCCCCGGCATCATCATTCCGGGCATGGGGCCCTGCATCGACTTTCCGAGCTTCTTGATGACGTCGAGATTCTCCACCATATTGTCCAGCACCGAGTCGAGGTAGTCGCCCACTTTTTCTCCGGGAAATTCCTCCCGGACCGGCGCCATGTGCTCCTCGGCCAGATTCAGGAACATCAGACGGTCCACTTCGTCGTGCTTCTTGTTCACTTCCTGATTCAGGTCACGGATGTTCTGGACGATGTCGTCCACCTCATGCTTGATCTTCTCGCGAAGCTCCTTGAGCCGCTCGAACTCCTCGCGCGGGAACCGGCCATTCTCGACCATCTCTTCCAACTGAATCATGCGTTTGGGTTCGTTGTCCACCAGCGGCACGATGTCCGGGCGTTGATACGGTCCCATCTGCATCCGGACCATGACGAGGCCGGTGTCCTTCACCTTGTCCTCAATGGCCTTGTAGAAGGACATGACCTTCTTTTCATGCGCTTCGTGAATCTCGTTCTTGCGCTGGATGTATTCCTCGCTCTCGAAAAGCTGCGGAGCCTCGCGCTTTACCGCCTCCACGAACTCCTGCATGGCTTTCTTGAACTTGTTTCCCTGCCCGGCCTCGAAGCGCAGCAGGATGGGATACTCGTTCTTCTTGAAATTGTTGACGTAACAGAGGTCGTCCGGTGTCTCGCGCTCGCCGTTGAGATTTTTGAGAAGTTGCCGGACCGTGGAGAGTCTGCCGGTTCCCGGCTCGCCGGTGACAAAGATGTTATACCCCTTGCGGCGCATCCCCATGCCGAAGCGGAACGCCTCCACCCCTCTTTGCTGCCCTATGATATCGGTGAGCGGCTCTATGTCGTCGGTTGTCTTGAAGCCCAACTTTGAGGGATCGACCTTCAGACGAAGATTTTCAACGGGAACTTTCGGTGTCTTTTTGCGCTGAGCCATATCAACTCCTCATCCTTTCTCGATGCGAATGGTGCGAACGGTGGAGCAACCGCAACGAGGCATTTCGATTTCGAGCATGTTTTCCCTGAACGAAGCCTTCACGTCTTCCGGCCGGATTCGGCACGGCAGATTGACGCGCTTGCGGAACACCTGCGTTCCGGAAACTCCCGGACCCGACATCTGGTGCCTGCCTTCAATGACCATGACGTCATCGTTGACGCTTATCGCGATATCGTCACTGTCCATGCCTTCCGGTAGCCGCAGCCGGGCAAGCAGACGGGTGTCGTCCATGCGAAACCGTATGCCGCCCACCATCGAAGACCCGGTTCTGGGCAGATCGAAATCGGAACAGAAATCATCGAACAGGCGATCAATGTCCCGTTTCAGTTTGGTCAATTCACGTTGACTCCATATTCTCAAATCCGGCATCGAAACGTCCTCCTTGCACGCTGGGGAGAGAGAAACATCATTACCGCAATTGATAGCATAAAGAGGGAAAAGGACAACCACCCGGACATCATCCATAACGCGACTAACCCTGATGACGCGTGCCCTTTTCATGAAGTATGCTTTTGACGAAACGGTTCACCGCATGTATGCGGGGTGTGTCCATCCGGCGAACGGCCGGCTAAACCCCTTTGGATGCGGCAGTTTTGCCAGGAGGCAGGACTCGGGATAAACAATCCCGCACCAATGGAAAGCAAGGAGGAACAGGCGTGCTCCAAAAAGCGGCGCTCAAGATAAGTCTTGCGGAACCCAAAAAGAAACTGCTGGACATGGTCACGTTCCTGAAGAACTTCGGCACCAGCCAGGTCGTGCTCGTTCACGTCAGGACCAGCAGCAACTACCGGCGCAGGGAAGAAGCTGCCGAACAGCTTTCCCAGCTCGCCAAGGAAGTGGCGGACCTCGGCCTCACCGTTGAGACAACCATCCGCACGGGGCACGCTCCCACCATGGTCATGGAGGCGGCCGAGAACTCCGGTGCCGACTACGTGGCCATTTTCTGGCAGCCCAAGGCCCTGCTCCGGCAGGCGCTCATCGGCAGCATCGACTCCGACATCCTGCGCATGAGCAACCTGCCCGTTTTCGTTTACAATCCGAAGCTCTTCAAACCCGTGGTGGATCTCGATAGCGTGCTCTATGCCACGGACTTCAAGTTCACTGACGCGGTAGTCATGCCGTATCTGGTCAACAGCCGGTTCAAGGCGCACCAGCTCTACCTGCTGCATGTGGGAGAACGAGCTCCGGACCCGGTCACCGAAAAGGATCGAAAGCAGAACGTGCTCGACAACCTCCAGCGGCTGGCGGACGAATGCGCCCATGCCTATGATCAGGTCGAGGTCATCGAGACCATCGGCATGGTTCGCAGGCAGATCATCCGGCAGGCAAAGTCCAAAGGCGTGGATCTGATCGTGGTGGGCAAATCGGAAAAGCCGGACACTTTGAGCCGCATCATCGGCTCCACCGCGGAAATCCTGCCGCACAAGGCGCGTTGCAACGTCTTCATCATTCCCGGCATCTGCAGCATCTCCGCCTCCTGAGGGGCGGACAAGCAACAAGGAACGATCCCCGATGTTCAAGCTGAAAAAAAACATCGTTTTCGCAATATCCCTGCTGATCGTGCTCCTGCTGGTGCTGATCGGCGTATACACACCTGAGGGGCTGGACGCATGGACAGCCGACATGCACTCGTACATCATCAGCAACTTCGGCTGGACGTACCTGCTTTCGGCGTTTCTCTTCCTGCTGTTCAGCCTGTTCATGGCGTTCAGCAAGTACGGCGAGATCAAACTCGGCGGCGACCATGAAAAGCCCAGATTCTCCTATTTCGGCTGGTTCAGCATGCTCTTCGCAGCAGGCATGGGCATCGGTCTCATCTTCTGGGGCGTTGCCGAACCCATGAGCCATTACCTGAACCCGCCAGCCTACATCGCCGACGCCTCGCCGGAAGCCGCCAAGTTCGCCATGCGCTACAGCTTCTTCCACTGGGGCGTGCACCCGTGGGCCATCTACATCGTCATGAGCCTTTCCATCGCCTATTTTTCCTTCAGGCGCGGAATGCCGCCGCTCATCTCCAGTTGCTTCTATCCGCTCATCGGTGACCGCATTTACGGTCCCATCGGGTACTTCATCGACATCTTGGCCGTATTCGCCACGGTCTTCGGTATTGTGACTTCGCTAGGCTTGGGAGCACTTCAGATCAACACGGGACTTGCTTGGGTGTTCCCATTCGAGGGCACCTTCACCACCACCCTGATCATCATCGCCGTGGTCACCGTACTGTTCATGATCTCCAGCATGACGGGCCTCGACAAGGGCATCCAGATTCTCAGCAAGACCAACGTGATGCTTGCCATCCTGATCCTGCTGTTCATGCTCTTCGTGGGCCCAACGAACATGTCCATGAACGTGCTGGTGAGCACCTTTGCGGACTACGCTTCGTCTCTGTTCAGCATGAGCCTGTCCACCAACCCCTTCCGGGGACTGGAGTGGACGCAGAACTGGACGCTCTTCTACTGGGCATGGTGGATTTCGTGGTCGCCGTTCGTGGGCCTGTTCGTGGCAAGTATCTCCCGCGGCAGGACCATCCGCGAATTCGTGACGGGCGCGCTCATCGTGCCGACACTGCTCACCTTCGTCTGGTTCAGCGTGTTCGGCGGCGCGGCATTCAATCTGGAACTGCATCAGGGAGCGGGCATTGCGGCCGCCGTGTCGGAAGACATCTCCACAGGGCTTTTCAAGCTCTACTCGTTCTATCCGCTCAGCGAAGTGCTGACCATGCTCACCGTGGTGCTGCTGGTGGTCTTCTTCGTCACCTCGGCCGACTCGGCTACCTTCGTGCTCAGCATGATGACCTCCGGCGGACAGGAAAATCCTCCGGCCGCCAAGAAGCTCATCTGGGGCCTGACCGTTTCCGCCACGGCCGCCATCCTGCTCTTTTCCGGCGGACTTGAAGGATTGCAGCGAATGGCCATCGCGGCGGCGCTGCCGTTTGCGGGGATCATGCTGCTGCTGTGCCTCTGTCTGCTACGCGGGGTGCGATACGAATTCCGCAAGGAGCGCTACGTGGAAACGCCCAAAAGCGAAGCAGTTTCCTTCTCTCAGGAAGAGTAGAGGGAAAACGACCATTCATAAAACGAAAGGCCCGCTTGAGCGCAAGACGTTTTCCATATATGTTGACGAAAACGACTTAAATCAACGGTAACCCCCTGTTTGCTATTGCGAACAGACGGGATTCTTATGGGTGAGATATTTTCCCAGGTTGTGGTTTCACCAATACGAGATAGCCCTTTTGGTATCGGCTAGGCCTTGATAGATTCTTGCTCAAACGGAGGAGGGAAATGCCTATGCAGAATGCCCTGAATATGATGCTTTGCTGGGATCCTGGAACTGACAATGTTGCGCTGGTTCCTTGGCCAGACACAACTGGGAAAAGTGACCGTTACTTGATGACCGGCCTTGCATGTTACACCCACATTCAAAATATGGATTTTGAACAGCGCAAGAAGCAAATATTTATAGATGCCATGCACTTGATTGTCCGAGACAGATGCGATCCAGCATCTGTCCACGCCGCACTTTTGGGGTTAGAAGAATACTGCGACGGATGTGCGGATGACATGCCGGGTATAAAACGAGAGTGAAACCATCTGCTCTTTTTCTACTCGACATAACGTGGAGATGAATAAATACATTTTTCTGAGAACAAATGGTTCCTCTCGTTTAGAATCGGCACTAATTACCAATTCAAAAAAGGCCCCGAATTCGGGGCCTTTTTTTCAACATTTATAGAAAACGCCTTGGCTTGAGCGGGCCTTTCGTTTTTCGAAATACCGAAAAAAATCAGAGCCATTTGAAGACATTGCCGAGGGCGAGACCGACAAAGCCGGTACTGACCAGCCAGAAGGGGCGGATCAGGTCTTCGAGGGCCGGGATGGACATGACGTCGAGATTGATGAGGATGCCGACAAGCCCGCAGAGAACGGACAGCATCCAGGTGACGATGCTTGGGCTGTTCATGGTCATGGTGTAATCCTTGCGTTTCGTTACAGCTTCAGGGCGTTCGGAGTAAGGAGTATTTCCCTCGCGTCCGATTCGGGAACCGGTTTCGAGAACAGATAGCCCTGACCATGGTCGCAATGCAAGGAGTAAAGGGTATCCTTCTGCTCCTGAGTCTCGATTCCCTCTGCCACGACGGAAAGTTTGAGAGCGTGGGCAAGGTTGATGATGGCCCGAACGATCTCAACGCTGTCACGGTCGCGATCAAGCCGCTGAACAAAACTCAGGTCCACCTTGAGCTGGTCCACGGGGAACTTCTGGAGATAACTCATCGAGGAATACCCCGTGCCGAAGTCATCCACGGAAAGAGATATCCCGATGTCCTTGAGTGCATTGAGTTTCCTTACGGAGTCCATCACGTCGAGCATGATGACCGTTTCGGTTATCTCCAGTTTGAGGTGTTTGGGCGGCAGGCCTGTTTCCGCCAACACGCTGTCCACCATCTGAACCAGCGACGGTTCCCGGAACTGCCTTGCCGAGATATTCACCGAAAAGAATACCTGCTCTGGACGCCTGCACTGCTTCAGCCATTCTGTAAACACGCCTGCGGCTTTTCGCAGCACCCACTCCCCCATTTCCACGATAAGCCCGGAATCCTCGGCAATGGGGATGAATTCCCCGGGACTCACCAGCCCCCTGTCCGGATGTTCCCAGCGAATGAGCGTTTCAAATCCGGTTACCTCGGCACTTTCAAGGTTGATTATGGGCTGGTAGTGCAGAATGAATTCATCATCCCTGAGGGCGCGGCGCAGGTCCTTTTCCAGCGTGAGCGTCCGCACGGCCTTCTCCCGCATGGAATCTTCAAAGAACGTATACTGATTCTTGCCCGCATCCTTGGCGGCATACATGGCAATGTGGGCATTATGCAGAATGTCCTCGGAACAATCCTCGCACTTGCCGTCGGAAACGACCACGCCCATGCTCGCCGAGGACCGAACCTCGTCCATTCCGAGCATGAACGGCTTTTGCAATTCAGATATGATCTTATCCGCCACGGTTTTCACATGATCGTGGTCATGGAATTCCTCCACGAGCAGCACGAACTCGTCACCCCCGAAACGTCCCACCGTATCCATGTCGCGCACGCAGCCGCGCAACCGATCCGCTACTTCGGCCAGCAGCTTGTCGCCAGCCACGTGCCCAAGCGTCTCGTTGATGACCTTGAATCGGTCCAGATCAAGCAGCAGCACGGCGAAATACATGGAATGACGCTTGGCGCGCTGACGGGCTCGATTCACGCGCTCCATGCAAAGCACCCGGTTGGGCAGGCCGGTCATGGGGTCGTGAAGCGCCTGATGCTCCATGCGCTCCTCCATCTCGCGGCGCTCCGTCACGTCACGAAGGCTGACGCGCGACCCAAGATGCTCGTCCTGATCCACCACACTGCGCTTGACCGCATTGACCCAGCGCATACGGGCGTTGCTGTTGTAGATTCTGAAATCTATCGAGCCGCCGTCCCCGTGCTCTTCGTCGGAAAGGAAATCACGCCACAGGGGAATGTCGTCCTGATGCATGATGGTTTCCATAAATCCGGGATCGTTGATGAACCGCTCCGGCGGGTATCCGCTGATGCGTTCGCAGGCCGGACTGACATAGAGCGTACGGTCATCCGGGGAAATCCAGCTTTCCCAGTCGTAGTTGTAATCCGCCACGATGCGGTAACGCCGCTCGGATTCCTCAAGCGCGTTTCTGGATTCCTCAAGCTTGTGCACCAGCGTGGAAAGTCTCGTTGCCGCGGTTTCGATACTCCTGCGCTGCCGATGCAACTCCACGAAGGTCCGCACCTTCCCGCGCAGGACTTCCGGCTCCACGGGCTTGAAAAGGTAGTCCACCGCACCGAGTTCATAACCTCGGAAGATGTGACGCTGTTCCTTGTTGATGGCGGTGACGAAAATAATCGGCGTGGAACGGGTTTCCGGCTTTTCACGCAGCCTTTCCGCGCACTCGAAGCCGTCCATGCCCGGCATCATCACATCCAGCAGAATCAGAGCGAAATCGCCTCTGGCAGCGATCTTGAGCGCCTCTTCGCCGGACATGGCCGAGAGTATGTTCAGCTGAAAGCCTTTGAGAATCCCTCTGAGCAGCTTCAGATTAATCTGTTCGTCGTCGACGATGAGTATGTTTATGCGCTCGCTCATGCTCTCTTCACTGCGGTTAAACGGGAATTTGACTTAGAACAGTTACTACCAGTCATCTTGGGAATAACGAATTATATACTGCACCGATTTTCGGCAGGATGCACGCATCAATCCTGTTCGCATTGACAATCGGAAATCCACCCTTATAGTCATCGGATTGCATACTCCAAGGAGACACAACATGACGGAAAAAAACCGGCAGTTCATGGAAACCCTCGACGAACACCACGACTGGCCCTGCCCGTACGTGTTCAAATTCATACTTCCCACGGAAAACCTCTCCCTCTTTGAGAAAGAGTTTTCCGACCACAATTGTTCCTACAAGGAATCCCGCACCGGAAAATATACCAGCGTAACCATGGAACCCACGGTCTGCTCCGCGGCGGAAGTCATGGAAGTGTACGAGCGCGCTTCGGACATTCCGGGCATCATGTCGCTCTAGACATTCCATACCAAAAGAGTAGATTAAAACCCGCGTAACGGGTGGACAACACGGCGCAAGCGTTTTAACAGGTGTAGACATGGAAAAATTCCCTGCACCGATTCCATAGCCTCAAGCAAAAGGAGCGCCCCATGTGGGAATATACCGACAAGGTCAAGGAACACTTTCTCAATCCCCGCAACACCGGAACCATCGAGGATGCCGACGGCATCGGAGAAGTTGGCTCCCTCGCCTGCGGGGACGCGCTGAAGCTCTTTCTCAAGGTCAATGACGACGGCGTCATCGAAGATGCCAAGTTCCAGACCTTCGGCTGCGCTAGCGCCATCGCATCCAGCTCCGCCCTCACCGAGATGATCATCGGCATGAGCATCGACAAGGCGGAAAAGCTCACCAACAAGGACATCGCCGAATACCTCGGCGGCCTGCCCCGCGAGAAGATGCACTGCTCCGTGATGGGACAGGAGGCGCTCGAACAGGCCATCCGCAACTACCGCGGCGAAGCCGGAACCGTGGCCGAACATTCCCATGAAGGCGAACTCATCTGCGAATGCTTCGGCATCTTCGACGAGGAAATCCTTCGCGCCATTCGCGAGAACGACCTCAAGACCGTCGAGGACGTGACCAACTTCACCAAGGCCGGCGGCGGCTGCGGCAAGTGCGTCCCGGACATTGAAGACCTGTTGGCGCAGGCGCACGGCGAAAAGGCCGCATGCGAAGTGCCCGTGCAGGACGCCCCCCCGGCGCATGGTTTGACGAACATGCAGCGTATGCGCCTCATCGACCAGGTGGTCGAAGAGGAAATCCGCCCCATGCTCCAAAAGGACGGCGGCAACATCGAGCTGGTGGATGTGGATCGCACCAAGGTCTATGTACGGCTGCTCGGCATGTGCGCGGGCTGTCCTTCCAGTCAGGCCACCCTCAAGGGCCTCGTGGAAGCGCGCCTGCAGGAAAAGGTCGATCCCGAAATCACCGTTGAGGAGGGGTAGTCATGAGCACCATCTACATGGACAACAACGCCACCACCAAGGTTGACCCGCAAGTGCTCGACGAGATGCTGCCGTATTTCAGCGAGCTGTACGGCAACCCTTCCAGCATGCACCGCTTTGGCGGCGAGGTCGGCGGAAAGATCACCGAAGCCCGCGAACGTGTGGCAAAACTGCTGGGCTGTGAGCCCCGGGAAATCATTTTCACGGCCTGCGGCACCGAGTCCGACAACACGGCGATCCGCTCCGCGCTCAACGCGCAACCCGGCAAGAAGCACATCGTGACCACCCGCGTTGAGCACCCGGCCATCCTGAGCCTGTGCAAGCATCTTGAAAAACGTGAAGGCTACGAAGTCACCTTCCTGAACGTGGACACCGACGGCAACCTGAATCTCGATGACCTCAAGGCAGCCATCCGCGATGACACGGCCGTGGTCTCCGTCATGTGGGCCAACAACGAAACCGGCGTTATTTTCCCGGTGGAGGAAATCGGTGCCATCTGTCGCGAAAAGGGCGTTATGTTTCATACGGACGCCGTGCAGGCCGTGGGCAAGATTCCCATGAACCTGAGCGAGATGCCCATCGACATGCTTTCCCTTTCCGGACACAAGCTGCACGCGCCCAAGGGCGTCGGAGCGCTTTACGTCCGCAAGGCCCTGCCCTTCCGGCCCTTCATGGTCGGCGGACATCAGGAACGCGGCCGCCGCGCAGGGACCGAGAATACAACGGGCATCATCGCCCTCGGCCGCGCCTGCGAGATCGCCGGCGAACACATCGCCGAGGAAAACGACTCCGTGAAGGCTCTGCGCGACAAGCTCGAAACGGGTCTGATGGAATCCATCACCGACGCCAAGCTCAACGGCGACAAGGAAAAACGCCTGCCCAACACCAGCAACATCTCCTTCGGCTACGTCGAGGGCGAGGCCATCCTGCTGATGATGGACCAGCTTTCCATCTGCGCAAGTTCCGGCTCGGCCTGCACTTCCGGCAGCCTTGAGCCGTCACACGTGCTGCGCGCCATGGGTGTGCCGTTCACCTTCGCCCACGGATCCATCCGTTTCAGCCTCAGCCGCTTCAATACCGAAGAGGAAGTGGACTTCATCATCGAGAACCTGCCGAGGGTCATCGAGAACCTGAGAAAGATTTCCCCGTTCTCCGCCAAGGACTCCGGCCCCGCATGCACTCCGAGGAGCACGGAATGAACATAGCCGACAGCATGACCGATCTGGTCGGGAAAACGCCGCTGGTCAAACTCAACAAGCTCAGTAAGGACCTCCCGGCCACCGTGGTGGCCAAGCTCGAATTCTACAACCCTTGCGGTTCGGTCAAGGACCGCATCGGGGTAAACATGATCGAGGCGGCGCTTGAACGCGGCATCATCGACGAAAACGCCGTAGTGGTCGAACCCACCAGCGGCAACACCGGCATCGGGCTGGCATTTACCTGCGCGGTCAAGGGAATGCGCTGCATCCTGACCATGCCGGAATCCATGAGCATGGAGCGTCGCAAGCTGCTCAAGGGCTTCGGCGCCGAGCTGGTGCTGACCCCGGCGGACAAAGGCATGAAGGGCGCCATCGACAAGGCTCACGCCCTGGTCGAGGAACTGGACAACGCCTACATGCCAATGCAGTTCGAAAACGAATTCAACCCAGAAGCGCACCGCAAAACCACTGCCGAGGAAGTCTGGAACGACACCGACGGACAGGTGGACGTCTTCGTGGCCGGCGTGGGCACCGGCGGCACCATCACCGGCGTGGGCGAAGTGCTCAAGCAGCGCAAGCCCGACGTGAAGATCGTGGCCGTGGAACCTGCGGCCTCGGCGGTACTCTCCGGTGGCGACCCCGGCCCGCACCCCATTCAGGGCATAGGCGCAGGCTTTGTGCCCGGCGCGCTCAATACGGAAGTCTACGACGAGGTCATCGCCATGGACAACCAGACCGCGTTCGACACCGCCAAGCGCATGATCACCGAGGAAGGCATCCTCTGCGGCATCTCATCGGGCGGCAACTGTGCGGCCGCGCTGGAACTGGCTGCCCGCGAGGAAAACCGCGGCAAACTCATCGTCTTCGTGGTCTGCGACACCGGCGAGCGCTACCTGAGCACCCCGCTTTTCGAGGATTAGGAGCCTGACAATGACCGAGGAATACAATCTCGACAAAGTGGTTGAACGTCTGTGCGGCAACGGGCACGCCATCGCGTCCCGCCGTTTTCGCGGCGATGCGCCCATGCCCTCCGTGGATACGCTCTCAGAGATCGTGGAAGACCTGCGCTCCGTGCTTTTTCCGGGCTACTACGGCCCGTCAGAAATCACCCCGGCCACCCTGCCTTACTCTGTCGGCTCCACGCTGGACCGGGTGGAACGCAACCTGGCGGATCAAATCAATCGCGGCTACTGTTTCGTCTGCGACCGCGAAGGCAGGGAACGCTGCGCCGACTGCGAGCAGCGCGCCCTGACCACGGCACGTAAATTCATCATGGCCCTGCCGGACATCCGCGAGATGCTTCTTGGCGATGTCGAAGCCGCCTACGACGGCGACCCGGCCGCCAAGACGCACGGAGAAACGATCTTCTGCTACCCGTCCATCCGCGCGCTGACGAACCACCGCATCGCGCATGAGCTGCACAGACTCGACGTGGACATTATTCCACGCATCATCAGCGAAATGGCGCACTCGGACACAGGCATCGACATCCACCCGGGCGCGACCATCGGTAAACGCTTCTTCATCGACCACGGCACGGGGACCGTCATCGGCGAGACCTGCGTCATCGGCGAGAACGTACGCATTTATCAGGGCGTGACACTTGGCGCAAAGTCCTTCCCCAAGGGCGAGGGCGACCAGCTCATCAAGGGGCTGCCCCGCCACCCCATCGTGGAGGACGACGCCATCGTCTACGCCGGTGCGACCATTCTCGGCCGCGTTACCATTGGCAGGGGCGCGGTCATCGGCGGTAACGTCTGGATAACCCGAGACGTCCCGGCCGGTGCCTCCGTAGTGCAGTCCCGAGCCATGCGCTACGCATTCGAAAACGGCGGCGGCATTTAGACTGCTCCCACAATACCGTCTGCAACCGCCCTCCTGGACATGCTCCGGAGGGCGGTTTTTCTTTCAGGATGCCGCCCAGCCGAAGACGGACTGCAACTGTGGAAAAAACAGCGTGCGGACGCTCATAAAGCCAGACCGAACTTGACAAAAATGACCGCACCGGAAATGAAGGTATTGATACAATCGAACGGAACGGGCGACGGGCCCTCCCGCCCTTCGCGTAACCGCCAGCATACAATCCGGAAGTCTTCATGACAGAAAAAACGGAACAGTCCCCTTCCTCCCCGCAGAGTGAGCCCAAAACCGCGGCGGAGGACAAGCAAAAGACCGGACCGGACCTCAAGCGCGACGAGCGCCTGCTGCCCAGTGACATCGATTTCCAGCCACCGCTGGTCATCTGCCTTTCCATCATCAGCCGCCTGCTGAACAAGCCCGTGTCCTCGGCCACTATCAAGGCCGGACTTCCACAGGAAGAAAGCGTCATCACGGCCTCTTCCATAGTGCGGGCCGCAGAGGGTATCGGCATAGCCGCCAAAACCGTGCACCGTCCGCAGCTGGAAAACATCACCAAGCTGGTCATGCCCTGCATCCTGCTGCTTCGCGGCGGCAACGCCTGTGTTCTTCTCGAACGCAACGAGGAAACGGCCCGTGTGGTCATTCCCGGCCACGGCATGGACGAAACCGAAGTCCCGGTAGCCGACCTTGACGAGGAATACACCGGCTACGCCATCTTCTGCCACCGCAAGAGCAAACTGGACAAGCGCGCCAGCGAGCTCAAGCTGCTCAAAACCAAAAAATGGTTCTGGGGAGTCATTCTGCGCTTCTGGCCCATCTACAGGCACGTCATCGGCGCAAGCGTCATGACCAACCTGATCATCGTGGCCTCGCCGCTGTTCGTCATGAACGTCTATGACCGCGTCATCCCGAACAACGCCTTCGACACGCTCTGGGCACTGGCCATAGGCATCGGCATCGCCTACATCTTCGACTTCATGCTCAAGAACCTGCGCAGCTACTTCGTGGACGTGGCGGGCAGAAACGCGGACATTCTCATCGGCAGCCGGATCATGCGGCATCTCATGTCAGCCCGGCTGGACCACATGCCTGAATCCGCTGGCGCCATCGCCAACAACGTCCGCGAGTTCGAGTCCATGCGGGAATTCTTCAGCTCCAGCTCCCTTGTGGCGCTGATCGATCTGCCGTTCCTGTTCCTGTTCATGTGGGTCATCTACTACATCGGCGGTCCACTGGTCTGGCCCATGGTGATCGCCGTCCCCGTCGTGATCCTCGTGGGTTTTCTCATCCAGATGCCCTTCCAGCACATCATCGAGAACCACTACAAGGAATCCACGCAGAAAAACGCCCTGCTTTTTGAGATCGTGCAGGGGCTTGAGACCATCAAGACCAGCATGGCGGAAGGCCGCATGCAGTCCCGCTGGGAAAACGTGGTGGGCATGTCCGCCATGTCCAACAGCCGGGCCAAGGTGCTTGCAAACATATCCGTGACATTCTCGGCGCTTGCCACCCAGTTGGTGAGTGTTTCGATCATTATCATCGGTGTCTATCTCATCTCCGAGGGCGAGCTGACCGTTGGCGGACTCATCGCCTGCAACATTCTTTCGAGCCGTGCCATGGCTCCCCTGAGCGCCATCGCCGGGTTGCTCACGCGTTTTCAGCAGTCCAGAATGGCCCTGAACGCCCTGAACCTGCTCATGGACATGCCCAGCGAGCGCCCGGAGGACAAGGAAACCTTCCATTACGGCGAAATCGAGCCCTCGCTGACGCTTGAGGACGTTTCCTTCAGTTACCCCGGCACGGACAAGGCTGTGTTGAGCGACATCAACCTGCACCTGAAACCGGGAGAAAAGGTAGGTATCATCGGCAAAACCGGTGCGGGGAAATCCTCGCTGGGCAAGCTCTGCGTGGGACTCTACCAGCCGGTGCACGGCTCGGTGAAGCTTGGCAACATCGACCTGCGCCAGATGGACGTCGCCAACCTAAGGCGCAAGGTGGGCTATGTTTCACAGGATCCGCTTCTTTTCTACGGCACCCTGCGAGACAACATCGCCTTCGGTCTGCCTGAAGCCGACGACCAGTCCATCAAGTACGCTTCGGAACTGGCGGGAGTGAATGACTTCGTGAAAAACCACCCTGCCGGATTCGGCATGAAGGTCGGCGAGCGCGGCGCATCCCTCTCGGGCGGCCAGCGACAGGCAGTCTCCATTGCCCGCGCCGTCCTTCCGGACCCGGAAGTGCTCATCATGGACGAGCCTTCAAGCAACATGGACAACCAGTCCGAAGTGCGGCTCAAGAACAACCTGCAGCCGTTCGTGAAGGACAAGACGGTTATCGTCATAACCCACCGGCATTCCATGCTTGATCTGGTTGACCGACTCGTAGTGATGGACAACGGCAGGATCGTGGTGGACGGCCCGAAGCAGGCGGTGCTCGACGGCCTGAAATCCGGCAAAATAAAACTTCCCTCCTGAGGCCGAACATGAGCAATGACAGATTCGACAGGGAAACCCTGCTCTACATGTCCGAAGTGGACCAGGCGATGTACGGCCGAGGCCGGAAGCTCGCCTATCTCATGTCCGTGGCCATAGTCCTGATGATCATCGGATTCATCGTCTGGGCACACTTTGCGGAACTGGACGAAGTCACACGAGGTTTTGGCAAGGTCATTCCATCCAGACGCGTGCAGGAAATCCAGAACCTCGAAGGCGGCATCCTGAGCGAAATCTTTGTTCGCGAAGGCCAGCGGGTGGAAAAAGGGACCCTGCTCTGCCGCCTGCGCAACGAACAGGCCGTGAGCAGCTACCGCGACGCGGTGACCAAGGAGCTTGAGAACAAAGCGGCCGTGGCCCGGCTCATTGCCGAAGTGGACGGCACGGAACCGACCTTCGACGAGGAGCTCAAGGAAAAGATTCCCCAGACAGTGGAAGACCAACGGCGCATATACGAGGCACGCCAGCAACAGCTCGCCATTGAGATCGAACTGTTGCGGGACCAGTACGAGCAGAAGAAACAGGAAGTGGCGGAAATGATCAGCCGCCGCAAGCAGCTCATCCAGCGTCTCAAGAACGCGGAAAAGCAACGCAACATCACCAAACCGCTGGTGGAAAAGCAGATACACTCCGAACTCGACTATCTGGCCCTTGAACAGAAGGTGCTTGAACTCAGGGGCGAGGTGGAAGGCATTGCCATGGCGCTTCCCCGCAACCGCAAGGCCGCCGAGGAAGCACTTGGTCGCATAGAACAGCGCAAGGCCGAATTTCGCAGCAAGGCCCTTGAAGAACTCAACGAGCGCCGCCGCAGGCTCACCTCCATTCAGGAGATGCTCACGGCAGGCATCGACCGCGTCACCCGTACCGACGTCCGCTCTCCGGTCAACGGCATCGTCAAGCACATCCTGATCAACACCCTCGGCGGCGTGGTCAAGCCCGGCGAATCCATCATGGAAATCGTCCCGGTGGACGGCACCCTGCTCATCGAGGCACGCATCAAGCCAGCAGACATCGCCTTCCTGCATCCGGAACAGAAGGCCATGGTCAAGATTTCCGCCTACGACTTCTCGATCTACGGCGGCCTCGAAGGCAAGGTGGAACACATCAGTGCGGACACTATTCAGGACAAGCAGGGGGACAACTATTATCTCGTCAAGGTCCGGACCAAGACCAACTCCATGACCTACCACGGCGAAGAACTCCCCATCATTCCGGGCATGACCGCTCAGGTGGACATCCTCACAGGCCAGAAATCCGTACTGGACTACCTGCTCAAGCCCATTCTCAAGGCCAAGAACAACGCCCTGAGGGAACGCTAGGAGCCGCATGGGGTTTGCTGCCGTCATATCGCGCCTGACAGGAACCGGACTGGCCTTCGTGGTCGCTCTGGGCGTGCTGGCGTGGTGCCCGGCGGCGAATGCCAGTGAGCAGGCTGACGTGGAATCACCCTCTTCAATGAAAGAGCCCGCCCCTGAAAAGAGTGAAGCCAAGAAAAAGAACCGCCTTTTCGGCACGCTGGAATTCAAGGGGCGCATCAAGAAGCTCCCCAAATGGAGCCGGGTGCTGGACAGGATGCACGCCTGGAAAGGATATTTCCGGGACTCCTCACTCGCGGACCTGCCATCCAAGGCGGGATGGATCAAGCTCAAGGCCGACACGCGAGGCATGTCCCGCATGGAACGCCTGAAGGCGGTGAACAAATTCTTCAACCGCTGGCCCTACAGGCTGGACCCCGCAAACTACGGAGCCAAGGACTACTGGGCCACGCCCCCGGAATTCCTGAAACGCTCAGGCGACTGCGAGGACTACGCCATCGCCAAGTTCTACGCGCTCAAGGAGCTCGGGTTTTCCGGCGACGAGATGCGCATCGTGGCGCTCAAGGACCTCATCAGAAACATAGGACATGCGGTGCTTGCCGTGTATCTGGAAGACGACATCTACGTGCTGGACAACCAGACCGTGATGGTGCTGCCCCACTCACGATACAAGCACTACCTGCCCTACTATTCCGTAAACGAAAAATTCCGCTGGATGCACGTTCCCACCTCGGGCGGGGATTTGCTCAAGCGGAGATTGAAGCAGTGACGACAGCCCCATACGGGGCGGAACGTTATACACCAGATGGAGATGTGACATGAATGCACAGACACCTCATCCAGAGGAGATCCCGAAGTATCCGGGAGAACGGCAGAAGGGGCTGAAAATCGGCCTGCTCGCCACGTTCGTGGTGGTCGTTTCCGCGGCCATCGTGATTCTCGCGGGCAGGGTGATTTCGGCCAAGCAGGCCGAAGCCGTCAAGAATCAGAAGACCCGGCTGGAAATACTGGCCGACGGACGCAGCGAGGTCTTCGAAGCGTGGCTTGACGGACTTGCCCAACAGGGAGACAGGCTCATCAAGTCAGACCTTTTCCGGCTCTATGCCGCGGAAGTGAATCTGATCGACGGCGACCTTTCCGCAATCTTCGGCTCCGTTCCCGGTGAACGCGACGAAGACGCATCGGACCTCGCGGTGCAACTGCCCATGATGAAAAACATCCTGCGGGAGTTTTCCACCTATTCCGGATTCCTCAACGCACGCATCATCAGCCGCGAAGGACAGGCATACATCGCCACCGATGGATACCTTCCGCCCATGAGCGACCGCCAGATTGCGCTCTCTCAGGCTTGCATGCGCGACCATCAGGCCAAATTCTCGCCCCTGCGCAAAACATCGCAAGGGCTTGAGATGGATATCCTCGCTCCGATCTACCCTCCCGATTCGGACGATGACGCGAAACCGGTGGGAGCGCTGATGATGACCAGACAGGTGACCGGAAAACTCACCGAACTGCTGTCCAACACCGCCCTCTCCACCGAAGGCGAGCGCACCAGACTGATGCAGAAAACCGCTCAGGACTTCAAACAGGTCACTCCGTGGACTGCCGAAGGCTTTTCCGACATCACGGCCGATCTGGAGATGGACAAAAACGGGCATCTCAACTTCGCGCCGAGGCAGAGCCTTTCCGACCCCGCAAAAGAAGTCTTCTCGCTTGGCATCGCCGTGGAAGGCACGCCATGGTGGGTCGTTCAGGAGGCGGATCGCGACATGGCGCTGGCCGCAGTGCAGAGCTACAAACGCACGGTCTACCTGCTTGCCGCCTTCGGCGTCCTGACTGTGCTGCTCGCTGCGGGACTGGCTTGGTGGATACTCGCCGGAGCGCACAACAAGCGCATCGCCGAGGAGTTCCGCAAGCTTGCCGCTCGCATCGAGGATCAGAAACGGTTCATCGATTCCATCAACAGCAACATCACCGATTTCATCACCCTCAAGGACCTTGAAGGCAAGTTCACCTACGTCAACGAGGCCTTCGCCAAGGCGCTGGGCCGCGACGAAGAGGACATACTTGGCATGGATGCTCAGGCCGTCTTCGGCTACGATACCGCCAAACGCCTATGCTCCCATGACGAGTCGGTGGTACGCGAAAGGAAACGAGTAACGGTGAACGAACCGGTCTACCTGCTCTCGCAGCGGTACGAATTCAAGATATCCAAGTCGCCTTACCTCGACTCGCAGGGTAACTGTCTCGGCATCGTCGAGGTCTACCATGACATGACCGAATTCATGGCCGTTCAGGAGCGCAACCGCAAACTCATCCGTCGCGCCATGGAAGCGCTCGGCAACACCATTGAAGCCACGGACCCATATCTGGGCGGACATACCAAACTGCTGGCCGGGCTTTCCGTGGAGGTTGCAAAGTCACTCAATCTTTCCGAAATGGAAATCGCCGAGATAGAGACTGCCGCGAACCTGTCGCAGATAGGCATGATGTTCGTGCCCAAGGAGATCCTCACCAAGCCCGACAGGCTCAACGACGAGGAAAAGGCCATCATGGAACAGCATGTCGAACATGCCTACCGCATCCTGCGCAAGATCGACATCGATGACGGCGTACTCCGCGCCATCTATCAGATGAACGAACGCATGGACGGCTCGGGCTACCCGAAAGGACTTGCCGACGGAGAGATCATCATGCCCGCGCGCATTCTCTCGGCCGTGAACTCCTTCTGCGCCATGATCCGCCCCCGCTCCTACCGCGGCGCGAAGACCATGCAGGAAGCGCTGGACGTTCTCAGGAAGGATTCGGCCCGCTATGACGACAGCGTGCTGGAGGCTCTCTCCGAAACGCTCTCCTCTCCGGCCGGCGAAAAGCTCATCGTGCAACAATAGTCCACTTCCCCATCTGGTGAAAACCCCCGGCGTTTCGACGCCGGGGGTTCTTTATTATCGTACGAAAGGATGCTCCAAGTCCCTGAGATGCATACATAAACAATCAGACTCATGCCCGAACCGCTGAACGATATCGCCCTTTCCATTACGTCGCCAAAGACGCAAGACACAAAAAAAGGCGCGACCGAAGCCGCGCCTGAAAACGTAATTGCTGACGAGCTATCAGATATCCTCGGGGTCCTGATAAACGCCGTCTGCAATCTCCAGCGTCTTGACCAGTTCGCCCTTGAGGGTCATGAGCTTGTACAGGCTGAAGGTGCGGTTGCTCTTGGCCGTTTCCAGCTGGACGCTGTTGCTGAACACTTCATTGATGGAATCCAGCACGTCCAGCAACGAGCGCTGGCCCACGTTGAACTGAAGCATGTACATATCCAGAGATTCTCGGCTGTACTGCAACGCCTCCTGATATTTCGCGACCTGCTCCACCGCGGTCTCGTACTCGGACCATGCGGTCACGACCTGACGGGTAAGGTCGTCGGTCGTATCCTGCAACTCGGACTGGGCCTGCTCAACACGGGAATCGGCGGCCTTGGAGCGGTTGTAGTCGGACCCGCCGCTGAAAAGATTCCACGAAAGGGCCAGCATGGCGCGATTGTCCTGAATGTACGTATCGACACCGTCGAGGTCATCGGCATGTCGCGAGCTCACCTGAATATCCACGTCGGGATACATGGATGAATCCGTTACATTGCGGTCCTTTTCGGTCGCCTGCACCTCTGCCTCGCCGACCTTGACCTTGGGGTTGTTGTCAAGGGCAACGGAGAGCACGTCCTCCATGCGAAGCGGGACATACTCCATGCTGAAGGGGCTGACGCTCAATGCGCCGGGATTCTCGCCCGTCACTCTCACATAGGCAGCCTCTGCGTTTGTGAGTGAGCCTTTGTAGGAAATAACGGTGCTCTCCGCCCGGGCCAGACGGCCTCTGGCCTGCATCTCGTCCGCCCGACTTCCGGCCCCCGCCTCAACCCGCTCGGAAATGGAGGCCAAAACGTCACGGTGTTCGCTCACGTTCTTTTCGGCCAGATCAAGAAGCTTCCGCTCCCGCATGACGTCGAGGTGCGCCCGGACCGCGTCCAGAGCGACACTCTCCACGTTGTCACGAAGGCGGAACTCGGCGGAATTCAGTCTGGCCTTGGATCCCTCGTATTCATTGTACCGGTCCATGCCGTCAAAAACGTTCTGAGTCAGCGTAACCGTGGTGTCGCTAACGCTGCTGTGGGTGTTGTCCTCGGTCTGGTTTCTGGTGGTGCCACTGCTGTACTGTTGAAGACCGTATTCGGAAGTCAGGTCCAGCGAGGGGAAGAAACGCCCCAGGGAAGCGGAAAGATTTCTGGAAACCGCATCCCGGCTGTGCAAAAGTGCCTTGACCCTCGGGTGGTGCTCGACGGCCTTGGCCGCGCTGTCGCGCAGCGAAGTGGTCCCGTCATTGGCAGCGAAGGCGGTAGCGGTCATCAGTAGCAGCATGGAAAGCGTAAGAGGAAAAAAGCGTTTCATTTCGAGTTCACACCGATGTTGATATTTCATAAACGTTTGCAGAGGCGAAGAACGATATCCGGCCGTTATCCGTTTCCGCGAAAACCCGGTCTCCAACATGGGAGACCGGGCAATAATATACCATTATGATCCGTCCGGTTATCCGAGTTGTCCCTCGTTACCGGAATCGATGACGTGCTGCACCAGATCATCCGGCTGCACGTCGGCATGCACTGTAGTGTCGAACTGATCAAAGTCCGCACGACTCATGCCCATGAGCTTGACCACCACTTCCTGCTCGCCGCTGTCTTCGCTGACGAGCAACTGGGCCAGCCCGTTGTCGCTGTCGTAACTCATGCTTTCGATGCTCATGCCCTCTGCCAGCTGGATCGAGTCTTCACGGACATTGTAATCCTCGACCACGATCTCGTTTCCGTCCGTCAGCAGAGAGGGATCGATGAATATGCTGTCCTCGCCGGCCCCGAGATGCACACGGTCGTTGCCGCCGCTGGCCAGAATCGTATCATTGCCGTCACCGCCAAAGAGCAGGTCATTGCCATCGCCGCCGTTCAGCAGATCGGCACCGTTGCCGCCCACAAGCAGGTCGTCGCCATCGCCGCCATGGAGCACATCATCGCCCTCCATGCCGTAAGCAATATCATTTCCGTCGCCGCCGTGGAACACGCCGTCATCGCTGTCACGGACATCGACGACGAGGTCATTGAAATCATCGTCGTCATCGTGATTGCCGTTGTGCTTGTACGGGTTGTTATCCTCGGTCTTGTTCTTGCCCGGACCATTGAACTGGTCGTCCATGGCAACCTGTGAGGACTCTCCGTCCCCCGGATTCAGTCCCGGCCCCTGTCCCTCTTCGAACAGGAATCCGGGCTCCTCGTTCTCGGGATTCAGCGCGGGATCATCGAACTTCACGTCCACGAACCTGTTGTCGATCGAGAGTTCGTACTGCCCCCCGGAAGGCACGAAGTACAGGTCGCCGTCAATATTCAGGCCCTGATCGGCCCCGTCGGGAATAAGGAAGAATCGCACATTCTCATCCCCGGCAAAGGTCTTGAGGACATCGCCGTAAGAAGCCGAACGACTGTCGGCGAGAATGATCTCCGGATCAATGGGGCTGCCGTCCTCGTCGAGCCTGTATATTCCGAGCATGTTGCCGTATCCGGCCTCGGCTGAGTTGAAGAGGACTTCGGTGCTTCCCACATCAAGATCGACGATGCCTTCCGGTGCGGTGTTCACGTTGATAACGCTTGTGGCGCTCTCGCTGCTGAGGGATTCGCGCCCTTCGGAATCCGTGATGGTCACGGTAATCTCACGCGGGGTGTCATCCTGACTGTCGGTGCTGAACTTCACGGCCTGCACCGCGGACTCGTAGTCCTCGGCAGAAGCCTTTCCGCTGATGGTCACCACGATGCTTCCGTCAGCACTCACGTCGGTGTCCACAAGCAGCGAGTCGGGAACGCCGGAGGTGTCGAGCACGTCGCCCTGCTGTGCGTTGGTCAGGGTCAGTACGACCTTGGCCATGCTGCTGCCGTCCGCATCCGTAATGGACACGTTGCCCGCTACGGAAACCGCTTCGCCGCCCGAGTTGAAGGTAGTGGAATAATCGGTGGAGTCATCTTCGACAGGCACCACATTGAACCTGATGTCATCATGGTCCACGGTGTGTCCGTTGAATTCTTCAACCGCCCAGCGCTCGGAACCGTCGGGTCGCGTCAGCTCGATGTTGAAACGCTGATGGTCATCCGGATTCATGGACGGGTCGTCAAAGAAGGCCCGCTGCGTCATGGGCTCGCCGTTTTCGTTGACTCCGGTGGCCCACCACTGCCCGTCATCGTCCTGCGTAAAGGTGAACTCCGCGTCAGCCCTGAAAGCCGGTCCGGTCCGGTCGTCCCCACTGTTAATAATGAAGAAATTCGGCGTTTCGCCGGATTCGATATGACTCAGCAGATCACCCTTGGCCACATCTCTGGGACCATTTTCATCCGCATACTCATAGAGGACGTTGGTAACAGAGGGATTTCCGTCCGCATCCACCACGTAGGTGCCAAGCAGGTTGTAGCCCCAGGAGTTGCTGATGTCGGCAGTTACATCGAGATGCTCGCCCGTTGCATTCAGGTCGATGGAAGGAGCTTCGTTCCTGCCTGCGATGTTCAGGGTTACGGTAGCGGAGTCCTGACCGCCCTGCCCGTCATCGACGGTGTACTCAAAGGTCGCCGGGCCGCTGTAGCCGTCCTCCGGCACAAACTGAATCTCCCCGCTTGCATCAAGCGTCACACTGCCGTGCGAAGCGTTGCCCACGGAAATCACGGAAAGCTCGTCGCCATCCGGGTCGTTGTCCGAAAGCCCTTCGGCATTGGCGCTCGTGATCAGCTGTGAGGAGTCCAGCGTAATGGTATCGCCTTCGTAATATGTCCCGGAAACTTCCGGCATGGTTTCCCCGGAAACCGCCTTGAGCAGAAAGTCCGAGTTGCCTGCACCGTCTCCTGCGCCATCATCAAGAGGCATGATGGAAACACTGGCGATGGGAAGGCCGAAGCCGAGGTCGTCCACATCAAGGGTCACGTCGGCAAGACCGTCCTGCGTCCCCTGAACGTCAACGTATCCCATCAGGTCGCCAGCTGCATCGAAAGCCGCCACGCGCGCCATTTCGGTATGTCCGGCATCATAGGGAGCGCCGTTGTTGCCATCGAACAGGGCGGAAAGCGTCACCGTCACGCTCTGCATGGGTGCATCGAAGGATACCGCCAGCAGCTCGGAGCCGGTGGATTCCTGGCCGTCCTGCAGATCAACCTCGCCACCGTCGATGTTGCCGGAAGAACTCACCGCAAGCCCGGAGTAATCGTTTCCGCCGACCTTGTCGGCATCCACGCTCTTGGTGCTGAGGGTGGCGTCGTTCCACGAATTGGGTTCAAGGGCGTCGCCCGTCTTGGCCTCGACGTTCACGCCGCTCTGGGCCCATTCGGAGACCGTCTGCTGCACATCAGTCACCACGCCGGTATCCACGGCCAGCGTTTCTGACTGGGTCACAACCTCGCCGAACTCATCGTCAATGGCTTCCGGGGCGTCGTTGACCGGGGTAACATCCACTTGAACGCTTCCATCCGCGCTGCCGCCCTTGCCGTCCGAGACGGTATACTCGAAAGAGGCGTCCCCGTTGAAGTCGGCATCAGGGGTGAAGACCACGTTGCCGTCAACAAGTTCGACCGTGCCGTTTTCGGCACCCTGCACCGAATCGATCACCAGCGAATCGCCGTCGAGATCATGGTCGTTGCCGAGCAATTCGGCAGCGGAAATGCTGAGGGTCCCATCCTCTTCAACCGTGTATGCCTCGTCGTTCACCACGGGGTTTTCATTGGTGAGGGAGTCCGGGGCGTCCAGAGTGATGTTTACCGTGGCGGTATCGCCTTCCACACCATCGGAATCGACCGGCGCGTACTGGAAGGAATCGCCCGCTCCGAACTCCGCATCCACGTACCGCAGCTCCCAGTTCGAGGCCTGCTCGGAATCAGTCGAGAATTCGATCCGGTCGAACAGTGCGCCGTCAAGCTCGTCCTGTCCGATGGTAAGCGTGTACTGCAGGCCATCGGTGTCGTTGACGACGTTGCCGCTGGCCACCAGCTCGTCGCCGTTATAGGCCGCCCAGGTCGCCGTGGCCACTGTCTGGCCATTGCCATCCGGCACGAAATGTCCGCCAAGTCCATCAAGGCCGACTTCCGCATGGGAAACCTTGGCTCCATCAAAGGACAGGCTCAGAGTATCGTCTGCGTTGATGCCGTTGCCGTCAGCATCGCCGACGCCGATGCCCATATGACCGGAGTCTTCCTGATGGTACTGCCGCAGTTCGCCGCCGCTTACGGAGAGGGTGGCGGTAACGCCGTCTGCAATCTGCATGACCCTTGTTGACACATCCACGGCCTGTCCCCAGTTGTCCAGCGACTCGTCGCCAACCTGACGGGCACCGAGGAAAGCGCCGCTGACGGGAGCGGCTTCACCGGAATCCAGCGGCACGTAGCGGATGCCGTCCATGTCGTATTCACCGCCCGCTTCAGTGATGCGGTTGCCGTCCGCATCCTCAAGGTAGCCATGCTCCTCGTCGGGCAGCGTCTTGATGATGATTCTGGTCTGAGCCCCTGCGGCCTCGTCCTCGGTGTCCGTTACATGGTCGCCAAAGCTGATATCCACGGGTTCCGAGGAAACCGCGGATTCAGTGAAGCTGTCCGCCTCGGGCGGCTCGTTGGCGAGGACGTCCGGGGTCAGCTCGACATCCGCGAAGCTTTCATTACCCACCGCTCCGTCATCGTCCACGGGCACGAAACCGATGGAGGTGTCAGTGCCGAATTCGGCCTCGACGTACCGCAGCTCCCAGTTGGAACCGGACTGAGAATCGGTGGTGAATTCTATGGAGTCGAACAGGCCGCCCTCAACATCGTCGGAGGTGATGAGCAGCTCCTCGAAAAGCGGTGTGCCGTCTTCGCCCCGCGTCATTTCGCCACGTGCGACTTCCTGACCATCAAGCTTGGCTATCCAGACGGCCGTGGCCTGTCCGCCCTCGGCTGCAAAATGGCCACCGAGTCCGTCAAAACCGATACGCGCCGTGGACACGACCGCATCGCCGAAATCGACCGTCACGGTCTCACCGGCATTGATGCCGTTGCCGTCAGAATCGCCGATGCCGATGCCCATATGACTGGACTGTTCCTGATTGTACTGCCTGAGCGGGCCACTGTCGGAAGAAATGGTCACCACATTGCCGTCGGCGAGGGTGAGTTCGCGCACTGCGGCATTACCGTCCACGGCCTCGCCCCAGTTGGCGAGCGTCTGGTCACCCACGGTCTTGGTGCCGAGAAGAATAGAGGATTCGGCCGAGCCGTCTGCCTCGAAGGCAAACGTGCCGTCCGCGCCAAAGCGCGTGCCGTTATCATCACCGGTAACGTCGGACTCCCGCACGGCCACGGCCTCACCGCTTTCGGGATCCGTGTAGTACAGGGTGCCACCTTCAGGCATCTTCGTGATGATGATCTCGGAAACTTCGCCGTCCGCGTCCTGCGCATGGGAGAGGAAATCGACTTCAACGGGTCCGGCCTCGGTGGATTCCACGTCGAACGATTCGCTGACGGGCGCCTCGTTCACGTCGTTGACAACCACGTTCACGGTGGCGGAGTCGTACCCGCCCTGCCCGTCGTTGACGCCGTAGGTGATGGTATCGGTGCCGGTGAACCCTTCGTTCGGAGTGTAGGTGAGCTTTCCGTCCTCACCCACTTCCACCACGCCGTTCTCGGCCTGAGGCGTTCCGTGCAGGGACAAGGTACCGCCATCGACATCCGAATCGTTAGCAAGCACGTCGATCTCGACGGACTGCCCTTCATCGACACTGGCCGAATCGTTCACGGCCACCGGACGATCATTCACGCTCACGACGTTGATGATCGTCTCGGCGCTGTTGCTGGTCGCCCCGTTGTCATCGGAGACCGTGACCGTAATCAGACGGTCCGAAGTATCCGGGGCCTCCGAGTCATTATAGAAGGAAATGTTGCGAATCGCCGCTTCAAAATCCGCTGCGGAAGCTGTCCCGGCATCGGCCGTGAGCAGAACCGTCAAGCCATTGCCGTCATCGGCAGGCACGAGCTGCGCGCTGATGCCGTCAGGCAAATTGCCGACACGGAGCTGATCGCCCGCCTGCGGGTTCTCAAGCGTGATTTCCGCATTGGTCATTTCATCGCTGTCCACATCCGAGATATTCACGGAGCCGGACGCAATGTAGACCTGCCCGGCATCTTCCACGAAGGTTCCCTCAAAGCCTGTTCCCTCCGTACCCTCTTCCGTGGTGACCCGAACCACCACGTCACGGTAGTCATTGTCACCGCCGTTCCAGAGGTCCTCCACGCGCACGATGGTGGAACCGTCCGCCTGCGTCTCGATAATGAAATGTCCGGGCGCAGGGTCACGTCCGGGATCGCTGCCGTCGAGATTGTCCGGGTTGTATTCGTCCTGCGAGAAATAAACCGGCCGCCCGGAGGGAGAGCCGTCGATAAGCAGCTGAGGCTTGTCGCCGCTGGTATCGAAGGAGAGCTGCGAGTCGGCAAGATCCGGGTTGGAGCTGGCACCATTGGCAATCAGGAAATATTCATAATGACCGCCCTCCGGCAACGTGGCAAGAGTGTGCCCGTCTGCCTCGACACCATTTTGCTGGTTGTCGGTCAACGCATTCTGATTATTCAGGATAATCTGCGGATTGCTGGGATTGCCATCGGCATCCACAACGTAGACGCCGAAGATGTTGTTGAGGCTTGCGCTCTCGGAAACAAAATCCACCACCTTCCGTGCCCCCGCATCAAGATCAATTCTGGGGGCATCATTGGTGCCGTTGACCGTCACTTCGATGTCGTGCGTCGCCGTGCCGTCAGCGGACTGCACCGTAAAGGTCTCGGTGAAGCTGTCGCCTTCGCCAAGGGACTGCACGTCGGCGTTGGGAATGGTGTATTCCCAGTTGCC